>JBOGHQ010000327.1:0-4590 GCA_050744785.1 Acidimicrobiales bacterium
CCTTGCCGATGCGCCGGCCGAGGCGGCCGCCCCGGTGTGGGCCCGGCTCGTCGCCGATCCGAGCCGCGTGGTGCGCCGAGCGGCGGTCGACGCCGTGGTCGGCGCCCGGCGCCAGGACCTGCGGCCCCTGCTGGAATCCGCTCTGGGTGACGCCGACGCGTGGGTCAGGTGGAAGGCGCTGCGGGGCCTGGCCGAGCTGGGCTCCGGCCCGAGCGCGCCGGCCATCGAGCGGCTGCTCCAGGACCCGGATTTCCGGGTGCGGTTGGAGGCGGGAGCTGCCCTCCGGGACTGACCGCCCGCCGTCAGTGCTCGCCGCTCACCATCCGTCAAGCCCGAGGGCGATTTTCCGGTCAGCCCGAGGCACTAGGCTGGCCCCTCGGAGAGCCGGGAAGCCTGGTCGGCGTGTATCCGCCGCGACTGAGGAGCCCGCCGCTCATGCGTCACGATCACAGCGCCCGAGCCTCCACGCCGGCCCGTTCGCTGCCCGGCTTCGCTCGGCGATTTCTGGCCACCGAGGCGGCCGGGGGCATCGTCCTCGTGGCCGTGACGTTGATCGCCCTGGCATGGGCCAACTCGCCATGGCAGGGCAGCTACGAGCGACTGTGGCACAACCCCGTGGTCGTTCAGCTCGGAAGCGTGGAGCTGCGCGAGGACCTCCGCCACATCGTGAACGACGGCCTCATGGCGCTGTTCTTCTTCGTCGTGGGCCTCGAGATCAAGCGGGAGTTCGTCCGTGGCGAGCTGGCCGACCGCCGAGTGGCGGTCCTGCCGGTCTGCGCCGCACTGGGCGGCATGGCCGTCCCCGCCCTCTTCTATGCAGCGCTCACCATCGGCACCGATGCGGCCAACGGCTGGGGGATCCCCATGGCGACCGACATCGCCTTCGCCCTGGGCGTTCTGGCCTTCGTCGCCAAGGGCGTACCGAACTCGCTCAAGTTGCTCCTGCTGACCCTGGCCGTGGTGGACGACATCGGGGCCATCATCGTCATCGCCATCTTCTACGGCGGGGACCTCGATCTCCGAGCCCTCGTCACCGCCGGGGCACTCCTGGCTGGCATCGTCGCCCTGCGCCGTCTACGGGTGGACTGGCCACCGCTGTACGCCGTGGTCGGCGTGGCGGTCTGGTACGCCACCTACCGCTCCGGCGTCCACGCCACCATCGCCGGCGTCGCCCTGGCGCTGCTGACGCCGGCCCGGCCGCTGACCCCGACGGCCACAGTGCGGCGCTGGGCCCAGGACCTTTCCGACGAGCCGACGGCCGCCGACGTCCGCCAGATGACCGTCATCGCCAGGGAGACCGTGTCGCCGGTCGAACACCTGGAGGAGCGCCTGCACCCCTTCACCAGCTTCGTGGTGTTGCCGTGCTTCGCGCTGGCCAACGCGGGTGTGGTCATCCACGCCGACATGCTCGGCGACGCCGACGCGCGGCGGGCGGCCGCTGGTGTCGCCATCGGGCTGGTCGCCGGCAAGGTGCTCGGCATCGTCGGTGGTGTGTGGCTGGCCGTCCGGACCGGGGTGGCCTCGATGCCCGAACGGGTCCGGTGGCGCCAGATCGCCGGCATCGGCGCGCTGGGAGGCATCGGGTTCACCGTGTCGCTGTTCATCTCGTCGCTGGCCTTCACCGACCAGCGCCTGTCGGACGCGGCCCGGCTCGCCATCGTGGTCGCGTCGACGGTGTCGGCCGTGGTGGGCGCCCTGCTGCTCCGCTCCTCGCCGCCCGTCGAGCCGGCATGACGTAGCGGGCCCTCGCCGCGAACAGAGTCGAAACAACCCGTTCACCGAGCCGAGATTCCTGGGACACATCGGTCTCCTACGGTCTCCAGCGGGGTGAGCCGGGAAGCCTGGTCGGCACCAGCTGCCACGCGCCAGGAGCCCGATGAGAACCAGCCCCACCATCCACAGCCAGGCCGGTCGGAGCCCGCCGGGGCGCCCGTCGACGCAGGCGACCAGGCAGACAAACGACGAAAGGATGACGTGGTGATACGACGGAAACTGGCCCTAGGGGCCGCCCTTGCGTGTGGGCTGGTGCTCACGGGCGGGGATGCGGCGTGGGCGCAGGCCGAGATCTCGGCCGAGGACGTCCAGGCGAATCTCGACAACGTGTTCGTGCTGGTCGCGGCGGTGCTGGTCTTCTTCATGCAGGCCGGCTTCGCGCTCGTCGAGGCGGGCCTGACCAGGGCCAAGAGCGTGGCCAACATCATGATGAAGAACCTGATGGATCTCTGCGCCGGCGCGTTGGCGTTCTTCGCGGTCGGTTACGCCATCGCCTTCGGTGCCGACGGCAACGACTTCTTCGGTGCGGGCGGGTGGTTCCTCGGCGACGGGGCGTTCCAGTACGGCACGCTCACCGTGCCGGTGACCTTCATCTTCCAGGTGGCGTTCGCGGCCACCGCGGCCACCATCGTGTCGGGGGCGATGGCGGAGCGGACGAAGTTCAAGAGCTACCTCATCTACTCCATCGTCATCTCGGCCCTGATCTACCCGATCGTGGTGCACTGGAACTGGGGCGGCGGGTGGCTGGCCCAGCTCGGCACGCCGTTCCACGACTTCGCCGGGTCGACCATGGTCCACCAGACCGGCGGTGTCGCCGCCCTCATGGGTGCCATCTTCCTCGGGCCCCGCATCGGCAAGATCGGCCCTGACGGCAGGCCCCGGGCCATTCCCGGCCACAGCATCCCGTTCGCCGTGCTCGGGACCTTCATCCTCCTCGTCGGTTGGTACGGGTTCAACCCGGGCTCCGAGCTCGCCGCCGACGGCGCCATCGGCGGCATCGCGGTGACCACCACGCTCGCCGCGGCGGCGGGCGCCATAACCGCCATGCTGGCCATCTGGCTCAAGAGCGGGAAACCCGACGTGGCCATGACCGCCAACGGCATGCTGGCCGGCCTGGTGGCCATCACCGCCGGCACCGCCGCCGTCAGCAATGCGGGCGCCGTGGTCATCGGGGCGGCGGCCGGCATCATCGTGGTCGCCTCTGTCTTCTTCTTCGACCGGGTGAAGGTGGACGACCCGGTGGGGGCCATCTCGGTCCACGGCGTCTGCGGCGCCTTCGGCACCATCTGCGTGGGGCTCTTCGCCACCGAGACCACCGACTTCTGGAAGCAGGGCCTCTTCTACGGCGGCGGCGCGGACCAGCTCGTCACCCAGGTCATCGGCGTCGCCGCCGTGGGCGTGTTCGTCGCCGTCGCGGCTGCGGTCCTCTTCAGCGTCATCAGGGCCACGGTGGGCCTGCGGGTGCCCCAGGAGGAGGAGCTGTCCGGGCTCGACATCCCCGAGCACGGGGTTCCCGGCTACAGCGCCGACGTCACTCCGGCCATGGCTCCCACCCCCCTCGGGACGCCGCAGAGCGCACCCGTTCTGCCGGCTGGAGCAGGCTCGTGATCAAGCTCGTCACCGCCATCGTCAAGCCGCCGATGCTCGAGTCGGTGAAGGAAGGACTGAAGAGCGCGGGTGTGGTCGGCCTCACCGTGACCGAGGTCAAGGGGTACGGGGCGCAGGGCGGGCACACCGAGACCTACCGCGGCGCCGAGTACACGATCGACCTCATCCCCAAGGTGAAGATCGAGGTGCTCTGCTCCATTGATGACGCCGGCCGCGTCGTGGACGTCATTCGCAAGTCCGCCCACACCGGCAAGATCGGTGACGGCAAGATCTGGGTGCTCGACGTCGAGCAGCTCATGCGGGTACGAACCGGCGAGATGGGCCAAGAAGCGATCTGACCCGTCCTCGGGCTGCCTGCCCGGTTCTGGTCCCGGGAACTGCGCCGTTCCGGCCTGGTTCCCGGGACCAGAACCGACGGTCGGGCCCAACCTCAGCCGTAGGGGCGGCAGAGGCGGCAGGGCTCGAGGTCCTCGCCGGTCGTCACCGAGCGCAGCCCGGCCCGGCCCGCCACCACCCGGCAGGTGGGCCGGTGGGCCATGGTGCCGGTCTCGGTGGCCACCAGGTCGGTGCCGTTCCCCGTCACCGGCCCCGGCGGGGCCGGGGGTACAGCGACGGCGAGGGTGGCCAGCGTGGCACCCTGGCGCTCCACCGCGGCGGCGAGGCGGTCGACGGCGCCCACCATGGCGGCCGTCCCGGCCCGCTGCTCCTTGACCGACTGGGTCATCCAGTGGGCGAAGTAGAGGAAGCCGCCGAGGAACACCAGGGCCAGGCCCAGCAGGCCGCCCGAGATGAGGTAGGGGATCTGCTCGTAGACGTTGGAGGTGCGGGCCGCACCCACCCAGCCGAACACCACCACGGCCACGCCGACCGGGGCCAGCACGCCCCCGGCCACCATCAGCGTCCGCTCGCTCAACGACCACCGGCCGGCGCCCACCCGTAGGTCGGCCACGTCCCGGGCCAGGCCGCCAGCCGGGTCGGCGGCGCGCCGGCCGCCGTCCGCAGCACGGGCGCGGGAGCGTCGTCGGAAGGGCACGGCTAGGAGTCTTCCCGACCGGGCCGGTCGACGCCGTCGGGGCAGCGGGCCGCCCCGCCGGCCAGGACGGCGTCGGCCAGCCGCCGGGAGCCACCCGCCCACAACGGGGCGCTGAGGATGAGCAGCAGGACCAGCACGGCCGGCAACGCCCGGCCCAGGGCCGAGAGGGCGCCGGC
>JBOGHQ010000328.1:0-3544 GCA_050744785.1 Acidimicrobiales bacterium
GCCGGCAAAGGGGCCGCTGAGGTCGGAGGGGAGGCTAGTTCTGCGAGGGCCCGCCCGGCGGCCCGTCCTCGCGCTTGAATCGCTGGCCCAGCCGGCGCCGGGTGTCGCCCAGCACGTTGGGAAAGCCCTTCTCCCGCACGCTCTGGGTGAAGTCCTGCCAGCCCGCCTTGCCCATCTTCCGGAAGTTGCGCTCGAACACCAACGTGGCGCCGAGCATCAGGAGGAACCCGAAGAACCCGAGCAGGCGGTTGGAGGCGAAGGAGAACACCAGCAGGACCAGGCCGGCCACGAACCCGAGGGCGGCCCACTTGCAGTTGCGGCCGGCGTGGCGGTAAAGGGTGGTCTCGCTGACGCCGCGGGCAAAGGCCGGGTCGTGCTCGTAGAAGGAGCGCTCGATCTCGTGGAGGATCCGCTGCTCGTCTTCCGAAAGCGGCACCTCAGCCGTCCCCTCCTGCTCACCCTGACGAAATCCCGGTCCTCCATCTTCGCGCAGCCCGGAGACCTCAACAACGCGTCGCGCCGCGCACTTCAGCGGTCCGAAGCCCCGCCCGGGCCCCACTGCTGGTCGCCCGGGCGGCGCACCCCGATGCCGCCGCGGTCGAGAAGGGTGGCCAGGCCCACCGCGGCCGGCCCGAACCGGGCCCGGACGTCGTCGACGGCGCGGAAGGCCTCCGTCCATGGCCCGTCCATCTCGTCCAGGGCCAGCTGGCGGGATCCGCCGGCGGCCAGGTTGGCCACGCTCACGCCGAGCAGGCGCACACCGGGTGCGGTGTCCACCTCCTCGAGCAGGGCTCCGGCCACGGCAGCGACCGCCGGCGAGGTGTCCACCGCGTCGCGCAGGGTCCGGGACCGGGTGATGGTGGCGAAGTCGTTGAACCGCACCTTCAAGGTGACGGTGCGTCCGGCCAGCCCGGCGGCGCGCAGGCGGGTGGCCACGGCGTCGGCCTGACGGACCACCTCGCGGTGGAGGTCGGCCCGGTCCACCAGGTCGACGGCGTAGGTCTCCTCGTGGCCCACCGACCTGGTGGGCCGGTCCGGCTCCACGGCCCGGTGGTCCCTGGCCCACGCCAGCTCGTGGAGCTGGAGGCCGGCGGCCGGGCCCAGCCACGTCTCCAGCGTGGCCCGGGGCAGCCGGGCCAGGTCGCCCACGGTGGCGATGCCGCGACCCTGGAGCTTGGCGGCGGTGGCCGGGCCCACGCCCCAGAGGGCCGTCACCGGCATGGGGTGCAGGAACCCGAGCTCCTCGCCCGCCGCCACCACGACCACGCCGGGGCTGGGGTGGATGCCACGCTCGTCGGCCCGCGGCTTGGCCTCCTTCGACGCCAGCTTGGCCACCAGCTTGCTGGCGGCGACCCCCACCGAGCAGCTGAGGCCGACCTCGGACCGGATCCGCTCGCGCACCTGCCAGGCGACGGCCGGCGCCGGGCCGAACAGGCGGCGGGCACCGGTCACGTCGAGGAATGCCTCGTCCAGGGAGATGCCCTCGACCAGCGGCGTGTAGGACCGGAACACGGTGTGGAGGCGCTGGCTCACCTCCGCGTAGCGGGACAGGTCGCCGTGCACGAACACCGCATGGGGGCACAGGCGCCGGGCCCGGGCCGAGGGCATGGCCGACCGGACGCCGAAGGCCCTGGCCTCGTAGGAGCAGGACGCCACCACGCCCCGGTCCCCGGGCCCGCCCACGATCACCGGCTTGCCGGCCAGGGTGGGATCGCGCTGCACCTCCACCGACGCGTAGAACGCGTCCATGTCGACATGGAGGATGGTGCGTGGGTCTGGGTGGTGGGCGTCGCCGGCCACGGGCCGATTGTGCCAGCGGGCCCGCCGGGCGGCGGGCACCCCCGGTGCAGGGCCGGATCGCCTGCCCGTCGGGGTCAGGCGCCGCAGCGGCGGACGGCGCCGTCGAGGGCCGCCGCCAAGGCCCGAGCCCCCTTGGCCACGGCCGATACGAGGCCTGCGTCCGTGCCGAGCGGGCACCAGGCCACCACGGCCTCGCCGCCGGGCGGGGCCACGGCCGCTTCCATCGACGCCGGCTCGGCCCCGACCAGCACGACCACCCCCACGGCCCGCCAGCCACCGCTGCCGGCCGGGCCCTCGGACCCGGGCCAGCGGGTCCCTATGGCGTGCTCGGTGCGGAGGAGGGGAGCGCCGGCCCGGTCGATATGGAGGCGCTGGAGGACCGAGCCGCCCTTCTCGCCGTGGCGCCCGAGCAGGACCTCCTCCCGCCAGAGCAGGCGGGCGCCGGCGGCCAGGTCGATGCGGGTGACGGTGCGGTGGTCGCACCCCCGGACGGCCACGGCCGGCTCCGGGAGCCAGTGCAGCTCCGCCCCCTCACCCACCGTGACCTGCTGCGTGGTGGTCGATGGGGCGTCGCCCGGCCCGGGCAGGAGCAGCGTGGCCGCCACCGTGCGCACCTCCAGTCGGGCGCCGGCACCCACCTCCACCTCCACATCCACCTCGTCGCCCCCCAGCGGGCCGGCCGCGCTGGCGGCCAGGTAGAGCATCCCACCGGCCGTGGCCCGGAGGGTCACGGGCGGGCCCGACCGCAGGGTGGTGAACCGGGTGGCCCCGGCGGCCAACTCGGCTCGCACCAGCGCCCGGCACCGCAGCCCGGCGCTCAAGCCGCTCGCGCCTGTGCCAGCCACCGGTCGACCCACTCAGTGACGGCCGCGGCCAGCGGGTCGAGCCGCAGGGACACGAACACGGTCGGCCGCTCCCCTCGCTGGTGGGCGGCGTCCCGGCGCATCACGTCCAGGTCGGCGCCCACCAGGGCGGCCAGGTCCACCTTGTTCACCACCAGCAGGTCGGAGGTGGTGATGCCCGGACCGCCCTTTCGGGGCACCTTGTCGCCGCCCGCCACGTCGATGACGAAGACCTGGGCGTCCACCAGGGCTCGACTGAAGGTGGCCGTCAGGTTGTCGCCGCCGCTCTCCAGCAGTACCACGTCGGGCGAGAAGCGGGCTTCCATCCCCTCCAGGGCGTCGAGATTCTCGCTGATGTCGTCCCGGATGGCGGTGTGGGGGCAGCACCCCGTCTGGACCGACGTGATGCGCTCCCGGGCCAGGACGTGGCGCCGCTCCAGGATGGCGGCGTCCTCCCTGGTGAAGATGTCGTTGGTCACCACCGCCAGCGACAGCCGGGAACCGAGGGACCGGCAGAGGGCAGCCGCCAGCTCGGTCTTGCCGCTGCCCACCGGGCCGCCGATGCCGATGCGGAGCGAGCGCCGGTCGCGGCCGGCCGGGCGGGGAACGACGTGATCGACGTCATCGATGTGGTCGTGGTGGGCTCCCACTGGCTCCTCCTACGTAGCGAACAGCCGCCCGTCGGAGGCGGCGTGGTGGACGGCGGCGATGTCGACGAGAGACCCGGTCCGGCAGGGGAGGGCCCGGAGGGGACCGGGCGCGGCGGCGAGGGCCTCAGCGACCACGACGGCCGCCTCTTCACCGAGGCCGGCGACCACCGCGGCGGCCTCGAACGGGTCGATGCCCAGCAGCCGGACGGCAGCCTGAGTCGGTGTGGTCATGACGTGGTGGACGGCCAGGGT
>JBOGHQ010000329.1:0-5269 GCA_050744785.1 Acidimicrobiales bacterium
ACTCCTCGTCCAGGTAGTCCCGCAGGCGCTGGCTGCGGATGGGGTGGCGCAGTTTGGCCAGCACCTTGGACTCGATCTGGCGGATCCGCTCCCGGGTCACGCCGAACTCCTTGCCGACCTCCTCCAGGGTGCGGATCTGGCCGTCGTCGAGGCCGAAGCGGAGCCGCACCACCTGCTGCTCCCGCTCCGACAGCTCCGACAGGGCCCGCTTCACGGCCTCGTTGAGCAGGGCCTTGGCCGCGGCGTCGGCGGGCACGATGGCCGACTGGTCCTCGATGACGTCGCCCAGGCTGAGCGTCTGGAGCGACGTCACGGCTATGGAGTTGGATGGTGGACGACTGGCGCCCTTCTCGCCCACGAGTGGAGGTCGTACCTTGGAGGGGCCATGTTCTTCCGCCAGTACCACCTCGGCTGCCTCTCGCTGTTCAGCTACCTGATCGGGGACCAGACCACCGGCCAGGCCGTGGTCGTCGACCCGCAGCGTGACATCGACGAGTACCTGGCCGACGCCGCCGGCGCGGGGCTGCGCATCGAGCGGGTCATCGAGACCCACTTCCACGCCGACTTCGTGTCCGGTCACCTGGAGATGGCGGCCACCACCGGCGCCACCATCTCCTACGGGCCGGGGGCCAGCGCCGACTTCCCCATCGACACCCTCGCAGACGGCCGGCGCCTGGAGCTGGGCGAGGTGGTGCTCGAGGTGCGGGCCACGCCGGGCCACACGCCGGAGTCCATCTCGGTGGTGGTGTGGGAGCGCGCCGGCGACCCCGAGCCGTGGGGCGTCCTCACCGGCGACACCCTCTTCCTCGGCGACGTGGGCCGCCCCGACCTGCTCACCTCGGCGGGGTGGACGGCCGACGACCTGGCTCGCCAGCTCTACCGGTCGGTGCACACCCGGCTGCTGACGCTGCCCGACGCCACCCGTGTGTTCCCCGCCCACGGCGCGGGATCGGCCTGCGGCCGGCACATGTCCAGTTCCACCACCTCCACCATGGGCGAGCAGCGGGCCAACAACTACGCCCTGGCCCCGATGAGCGAGGACGCCTTCGTGGCCGCCGTCACCGAGGGCCAGTCGGTCGCTCCCCTCTACTTCGCCTTCGCGGCCGGCGCCAACCGCCGCGTCCACGAGCTGCTGGACGACCACCAGGCGCCGGCGCCGCTGGACGTGGACGAGGTGACGACGCTCCAGAAGGAGGGGGCGGTGGTGCTGGACGGGCGGGCGCCCGAGGCCTTCGCGTCAGGCCACCTGAGGGGATCGGTCAACGTGGGGCTGGACGGCCGCTTCGCCGAGTACGCCGGCGACGTGGTCCGCCCCGGCCAGCCCGTGGTGCTGATCACCGACCCGGACCGGGCGACAGAGGCCCGCGTCCGGCTGGCCCGGATCGGCTTCGACACCGTGGTGGGCCACCTGCCCGACGTGGAACGGGTCCTGGCCGAGCGGCCCGAGCTGGCCGCCGCCGCCACCCGCCTGCCGGCCACCGACCTCGGCGCCTGGCGCCACGACGAGCCGGATCTGCAGCTGGTGGACGTGCGCAACCCCGGCGAGCAGGCCGGCGGCTTCGTCCCCGGGGCCCACCGCATCCCCCTCCCCCAGCTCCTGGACCGCATCGGCGAGCTGGACCCCACCCGCCCCACCATCGTCTACTGCGCCGGCGGCTACCGGTCGTCCATCGCCGCATCGACCCTGCGGGCCGCGGCCTTCGACACCGTGGCCGACGTGCTGGGCGGTTTCGCGGCGTGGGCCGCAGCCGGCCTGCCCGTGGCCCACGCCCCTCTGGAGTAGACACGCCACCGTCTCGGTGACCTGTTTGGTCCAGTATGGGCGGTCCGTGTAGCCCGAACGGGCCTCGACAGCGCAGGGCGAAGTGACCACCGCGAAATTGGTCATTGCCCCAGACCGGACATCCACCCACTCTTCGAGCACGCGCGTGGCAATGGAGCCACCGCGACGGACGCCGTCGCTCCAGCTAGGAGTCGGCAGACGGGAGTGGGAACTTGAGCAAGATTTCTGGCACCCGGGGGCCTCGGACGGCAGGGGCGGTCCTGATCGTCCTTGGCGTACTGGCCGCCATCGTGGGCGTCACCACACCGGCCGCCGGGCTGGAACCGGGCGTCCCCGAGGTCACCTTGGAGGACGGCGTCAACGGGTGCAACGGCGTGCTGCCCACCCCCGGCAGTGAGAACACCACCAAGCGGCTCGACCCCGACTTCCCGAGCAACTTCGACCCGGGCGGCGTGGTGGGCTTCCTCATCGACTACCCGGTCGACCCCGACGACGTGGCCGGGCGGGAGACGTTCGTGATCACCGACTGCGTGTTCGTGGACGACGACGCCGTGGCCAAGTACTCGGTCAGCTTCGTGCCCAACACCGCCGACTTCCAGCTTCGCTTCGCAGTGCCCGTCGCACCGGACACCCCCCTCGGCGCCCAGTTCTGCAACTACGCCAAGACCACGGCGGCCCCGTCGGAGTCCCAGGCCAGCAACCGCAAGGCGGGGCCGGCCTGCTTCACCGTGGGGGGCGCCCTGCGGATCGAGAAGCGGAGCGGCTCCGCCACCGGCCCGCTGCTGCCCGGCGCGTCCTTCAGCGTGGTGTGCAGCCCGACCGTGACCCAGCCGGCCACGATCATCACCGGCCTCAGCAGCCCGAGCCAGACCAACCAGGACGGCACGGTGAGCGCCAGCGGGACCACGGCCGGCTCCATCGCCATCGCCGGACCGTCCGGCACGCCCTGCACCGTCACCGAGACGGCCGCGCCGCCCGGCTACCAGGTGGATCCCACGCCGCGGCAGCTGGTGATCCCGATCGGCACCAGCCAGACGATCAACGTCTTCGTCAACCGCCAGCTCGGGAACCTGGTGATCTCCAAGACCACCACGGGCGGCACCGGCACCTTCACCTTCCACGTGGACTGCGACGGCACCGAGTTCGACCAGGACACGACCATCACCGGCAGCGGCACAGCCACCGTCACCGGCATCCCGGCCGGCACCAGCTGCACGGTCACCGAGGAAACCCACGCCCTGTTCACCAGCTTCTCGGTCCCGTCCAACGGCACCGTCACCATCGCCGCCGGCGACAACACGGTCTCGTTCACCAACACCCGCCGCACCGCCAACCTGGTGGTGGAGAAGACCACCACGGGCGGCTCCGGCACCTTCCAGTTCTCGGTGGACTGCGACGGCACCGACTTCGACCAGACCTTCAGCATCACCGACAACGGCAGCCGCACCGTCACCGGCATCCCCACGGGGACCAGCTGCACGGTGACCGAGCAGGCCGACCCCCTGTTCACCTCCTCGTCCACGCCCGCCAACGGGACGGTCACCATCGATGACGAGGGCGCCACCGTCTCCTTCACCAACCGGCGCAACGTCGGCGACCTGGTGATCACCAAGACGGCGGTGGGCGGCACCGGCACGTTCACCTTCGGCGTGGACTGCGACGGCACCGCCTTCGACCAGGCGGTGACCATCGAGGGGACCGGGTCCCACACCATCGCCGGCATCCCCACCGGGACCAGCTGTGTGGTCACCGAGCGGGACAACCCGCTGTTCAGCCCCGTCGTGGTGCCGAACAACGGCACGGTCACCATCGCCGCCGGCGACAACACGGTGGCCTTCACCAACACCCGCAACACCGGCAGTCTGGTCATCGAGAAGACGACGACGGGCGGCACCGGGACGTTCACCTTCGACGTGGACTGCGACGGGTCGGCCTTCGACCAGTCGGTGACCATCACCGGGACTGGCTCCACGACCATCTCGGGGATCCCGACCACGGACAGCTGCGAGGTGACCGAGCGCCCTGATCCGCTCTTCACGTCGAGCGCCACGCCGGCCAACGGCACGGTGACCATCGGCGCCAGCCTCGTCACGGTGGCCTTCACCAACACCGCCAAGCCCACCGGCATCAGCCTCGACAAGAAGGTCAACGGGGCCGACCACCCCACCGCCGGGGACGCCCTCGTGGTCCACGCCGGCGACGAGCTCACCTACACCGTGGTGATCACCAACACCGGCCAGGTGCCGGTCAGCATCGTGTCGCTGGCCGACTCCCTGGAGCCCGGCTTCGCCACCTCCTGCCCGCAGGGCGTGGGTTCCACCCTGGCCGCCGGGGCGTCGTTCACCTGCACCTACAAGGCCACCGCCGGCGGCAACGCCACCAACGTGGCCGGCGTGGTGGCCCTGGACGGCCTGGACCGGCGCAGCAGTGCGTCGGACCAGACCCACGTGAGGGTGATCCACCCCGCCATCACCATCTCCAAGACGGCCGACCCGCCCTCGGTGTCGGAGAACGGGACGGTGACGTTCAGCTACACGGTGACCAACACCGGTGATACCCCCCTCCGCGACGTCACCGTCACCGACGACGTGCTGGGCGGCATCGCCGTCATCGGCGACCTGGCCCCGGGCGCCACCACCACGGTCACCAAGAGCCAGACCGTCACCGCCGCCAGCCCCACCCGCAACATCGGCACCGCGACGGGCGTGGACATGCTGGGCGCCAAGGTCAGCGCCTCCGACCCGGCCGACATCAGCATCGTGCTCGGCCTGCTGCTGGAGCTGCCCCGCACCGGCTCGTCGGTGGGGCTGCTGACGGCCTCCGGCGCGGCCTTGGTGCTGGGCGGCATGACGCTGCTGGTGGTGGGCCGGCGCCGGCGCACCGTGTAGCACTTCGGAGGGGATGCGCCAGGGAAGAGCCGGGCCGGCCGGGGAGGCCGGCCCGGTGGCGCGCCCGGCGCCGGGTGGTCTCAGGTCCAGAGGCGGTCCGCCAACCCGGAGGCCCGGGCCACGGGGCGGGCGATGGCGGCCCGGATGCTCTCCTCCGGGCCGGCCACGGTGAGACGGCGCTGGGCCCGGGTGATGGCGGTGTAGAGCACCTCGCGGGTGAGGATGGGCGAGTTGGGGTCGGGCAGCAGCACCACCACGGCGTCGAACTGCGACCCCTGGCTCTTGTGCACCGTCATGGCGTGGACCGTCTCCACCTCCTGGAGGCGGGCGGGGCTCACCTCGAACAGCTCGCCCCGGCGTTCGAAGACGGCCACCAGCCGGCCGCCGGCCGCCACCACCACGCCGGTGTCGCCGTTGAACAGGCCGAGGCCATAGTCGTTCTCGGTGACGAGGAGCGGCTGGCCGGCGTACCACCGGCCCGCCGGCCCGGGGCCGTAGCCGGGCAGGGCGGCCCGCAGCCACCGCTCGGCCGCCGACGTCCAGGTGGTGACGCCGTAGGGGCCCTGGCGGTGGGCGCACAGCACCCGCAGGGCACCCA
>JBOGHQ010000330.1:0-12949 GCA_050744785.1 Acidimicrobiales bacterium
CCACCAGCGCGGCGCTGCGCTCCGGGTCGAGCTCGCTGAACACATCGTCGAGCAGCAGCACCGGTGGCGTTCCGGTCGCCTCGATCACCACCTCGTGGGCCGCCAGCCGCAGCGCGAAGGCGAGCGACCGCTGCTCGCCCTGGGAGGCGTGGGTGCGGGCCGGCAGGCCGGCCAGGGTGAGGCGCAGCTCGTCGCGGTGGGGGCCGGTGGTGGTGACGGCCCGCCGGACGTCGTCGGCGCGGGCCGCGGCCAGTGCCGGGGCCAGCTGGCCGCTCCAGGACCGCTCGTAGGCCATCCCCACGTCGGCGGCCGTGCCCGAAACCTGGTCGTAGGCCTTGCCCACCGGCCCCTCCAGCCGGGCCACCAGGTCGGCCCGGCCCTGGGACAGCTCCTCGCCGGTGGTGGCCAGCTTGGCGTCCCAGACATCGAGGGTGGCCTCGGTGGCGGCGTCCAGCCGGCCCTTGGCCTGCTTGAGCAGGGCGTTGCGCTGGCGCAGGATGCGCTCCAGGTCGGCCCGTACGGCGCCGTTTCGCGGAAGGAGGGCGACGAGGGCGTCGTCGAGCCACTGGCGCCGGCCCGCAGGCCCTCCCTTCACCAGCTCGAGGTCGTCCGGCGAGAACAGGCTGACCCGCAGGGCGCCGAGGAGATCGGCGGCGCGGCGCAGGGGCTGGGAGTTGACCAGGAAGCGCGACCGCCCCGACACGGCGATCTCCGCCTCGACGCGCAGCGAGCGGCCGGCCCGCGCCGCGTCGGCCCGCACCACTGCGGTGCTGCAACCGGCCCGCACCAGCGCCTCGGTGGGCGCGCCCCGGAACGACGACAGCGTGGCCAGGTACCCGAGCGCCTCCAGCAGGTTGGTCTTGCCCTCACCGTTGCCGCCCACCAGCACGGTGAGCCCCTCCGTGGCCAGCTCCACCTCGGCCGACTGGTAGTTGCGGAAGTCGGTGAGCCACAGGCGGTGGACCCGCATGCGGAATCCCTTCTACGACACCCGCACCGGCATGAGCAGGTACAGGTACTCCTCGCCTTCCACGGAGCGGATGACGGCCGGGCGCAGCGCGTCCATCGTCTCGAGCACGACCTCGTCGCCCACCACAGCCTCCACCCCCTCGATCAGGTAGGTGGGGTTGAAGGCCACTGTCATCTCGGCGCCCTCGTACTTGGCGTCGACCTCCTCGCTGGCCTGGCCCACCTCGGCGCTCACCACCGTGAGCACGATGACATCGGACTGGAGGGCCACCCGCACCGGCGTGGTGGCGTCGCGGACCAGCAGCTTGACCCGGCGCACCGCGTCGAGGAGGGCCTCCTTCCCGACGACCAGGCGGTTGGAGTACGAGGAGGGGATCAGCTGGCGGTAGTTGGGGAACTCGCCCTCGATGAGCCGGGTGGTGAGGCGGACGTCGCCCACCTCGAAGGTGGCGTCGTGCTCGCCTAGGCGCAGCACCACCTCCTGGTCGGCGGTGAGAAGCCGCTGCAGCTCGGACAGGGCCTTGGAGGGGACCAGCACGTGCTGGCCCTCCCCCAGCACCGTGGTGCCCGGCAGGTCCCGGACGGCCAGGCGGTAGGAGTCGGTGGCCACCAGGCGCAGCCCGGCGGGCTCGGCGGCCATCAGCACACCGGTGAGGATGGGACGGGCGTCGTCGGCCGAGGCGGCTCGGACCACCTGGCGCAGGGCCTCGGCGAACTCGGCCCCCGCCAGCGTCACCGCCTCGCCCGGAACGCCATCGCGGCCCGCGAAGGGGAGGCGGGGGAAGTCGCCGGCCGACAGCATCCGCACCGCGAACTGCGAGCGCCCCGAACTGATCCGGACCTCGTCGTCGCCCGCCTCCAGCGCCACCGCACCGGGCTCCAGGGCCCGCACGATGTCGGCCGCCAGCCGGGCCGGGATCACCGACACGCCGTCGACCCCGGCCCCCACCCCCACCTCCACCTGGATGGTGAGGTCGAGATCGGAGCCGGCGACCAGGAGACGGTCAGCGCGCACCTCGAGCCGGATACCCGACAGGACCGGTAACGCTCCCCCTCGGCTGGTGACGGCCCGGCCGGCGGTGGTGAGCGCCTCGACCAGGGTGTCTCGTTCGCTTCGAAGCTTCAACCAACTACCTTTCTTGTGAAGAAACAGTCAGAAGCAGTAGTAGGGTCTGTGGACTGGGGACAGCAAGGCGTCGTGGCTGGTCAGGCGGGGTGGCGCTTTCCGAGCAGTGTCCCCAGGCTCGCACAGGTCTGTGACACCTCGCGCCGCGCCGCTGGGGACAACGGCCGATTGTCCTCTGAAATCACAACGGTCCGACACAACATCAGTCCCCGCTTGTCAGACGCCGGGTGAGGCGCTGGACGTCCTGGTACACCTTGGCCCGCTGGGGCATGAGGCCGTCGATCTTGTTGACGGCGTGGATGACCGTGGTGTGGTCGCGGCCCCCGAAGGCCCGGGCGATGGCGGGGTAGCTGTGGTCGGTGAGCTGGCGGATGACGTACATGGCGATCTGGCGGGCCGTCACCAGGGGCCGGCCCCGGCTGGGGCCGGTGAGCTCGGCCACGGAGAACCCGAACAGCTCGGCCGCGGTCTCGATGACCAGCTCGGGGGTGATGGGACGGCTGGCCTTGGAGAGCGCGTCGCCCAGCACCTTCTCGGCCAGCTCCCTGGTGAGGGGCTCTTCGTGATGGGTGGCGAAGGCCACGACCTGGGTGAGGGCGCCCTCCAGTTCCCGGATGTTGTCCCGTACGTGGTTGGCGATGAGCATCAGGACCTCGTCGGGCACGCCGTGGGGCTGGGTGACCCGGCGCTCCGCCTTCTTGCGGAGGATGGCGATCCGGGTCTCGAGGTCGGGGGGCTTGACATCGGTGACCAACCCGGACAGCAGCCGGCTGCGGAATCGCTCGTGGAGGGACCCCATCTCGACCGGCGACCGGTCCGACACGATGACGATCTGCTTGGAGGCCTCCTGCAGCTCGTTGAAGGTGTAGAAGAACTCCTCGCCGAGGCGCTCGCTGGTCATGATGAACTGGAAGTCGTCCATCAGGAGCACGTCGCACTCCCGGTAGCGCCGCTTGAAGGCCAGGGTCGACTTGGTGCGCAGGGCTTCCACGAACTCGTTCATGCACGACTCGGTGGCGCTGTAGCGCACGGTGTAGTGCGGGAACTGCTGGCGTACGTAGTTGCCGATGGCGTGCAGGAGGTGCGTCTTGCCCAGCCCGCTGCCTCCGTAGATGACCAGCGGGTTGTAGGCCAACCCGGGCGTCTCGGCCACGACGCCGGCCGCGGCCCGGGCGAAGCGGTTGGAGTCGGCGGTGACGAAGGCGTCGAAGGTGTACCCCACCTTCAGACCGCCCCGTTCGTTGGTTGCCGGCGGGGCGCCCGGCGGGTTCGGCGGTGTGGCGGCGGCACCGTTCGGGCCGCCGCCGGTCTCGGCGAACAACTCGGTGTCGAGAGCGGCCTCGGCCTGCATGTCGGGCTCCGGGCCGGCGTGTACGACCAGCTCCACCACCAGCGGGTGGCCCACCACCTCGGCCGCCACGGCGGAGATGGACTCGAGGTAGCTGCCGCTGAGGCGCTCCTTGGCCAGGGCGCTCGGGACGGAGAGGACCAGGCGCTGGTCGTCGGCCCAGGACGGCTCGATGTGGGCGAACCACATGTACCAGGCCGCATCGCGGACCATCGGTTTGAGAGCCTCGGCGCAGAGGTCCCACACCTGCTCCGCGTCGCTCACCGTCGGCTCTGCCTTCCCCTTGCGCTCCGTGTCCACAACGTCGTCCACACCTGTGCACAACAACGAAGGGCCCCGAAGGACCCTCCTCGCCACGCCGCCCCATCGAAGAGCTCCCGGGGAAGTCGGAACCCCGCTGAGGCGGTGCGGGCGACGGTAGCACCGGCCTCAGGGCCTGGCGAGAGGGGTCGTGGAAATAGACCCCTGACCTGGGCTGTCGTCTCCGACGTTTGTCATCCCGGCCCGCCCGCTCTAGCCTGGCCTGCCGGTGGCGGAGTTCCGCGGCCGGGCCAGGGAGCTCATGCGTGAAGCGAACCTTTCAACCCAACACCCGCAAGCGAGCCAAGAACCACGGCTTCCGTCACCGCATGTCCACGCGCGCCGGACGAGCCATCCTGCGGGCCCGCCGCCTCAAGGGCCGGCACCGCCTGTCCGCCTGACCGGGCCCGTCCACCGCATCACCGACCGGGCCACCTTCTCGGCGTTGCGGCACGCCCGCCGGCGGGCCCGCCGCGGCCCGATCACGGTAACCTTCGTCGACGGTCCCCCCATGGGGCCGACTCGGGTGGCGTACGCCGTCGGCCGGGCGGTCGGAGGAGCTGTCGTGCGCAACCGGCTTCGGAGGCGGCTGCGTGCCGTTGTGTCAGATCTCGGTCCTACGCTGCGACCGGGTGCCTATCTGGTGGGAGCCGCTCCGGAGGCGGTCTCCCTGCCGTTCGGGGAGTTGAAGTCGATGGTCAGGGCTGCGATGGACGACGCCACGCGGGAGGGGCGGCTGTGACGCCCGGAGCCCGCCTCCTGGCCGCCCCCGTGCGGCTCTACCGCGCTGCCAGGGCGGGCCGGCCCTCGCCCTGCCGCTACCTCCCGACCTGCTCCGCCTACGCCTTGGAGGCCCTGGAGGAGCACGGCGCCCTGCGGGGCGCCTGGCTGACCGTCCGCCGCCTGGGCCGGTGCCACCCGTGGGGGGGCCTCGGCGTCGACCCGGTGCCGGCGCGGGAGGCCTGATGTTCCAGTTCCTGGCAAACCTGCTGGCGTTCTTCTACTCGCTCATCCCCAACTACGCCATCGCCATCGCCCTGCTCACCCTCACGGTGATGCTGGTGCTCTCCCCCCTCACCCTCAAGAGCACCCGCTCCATGCTCGCCATGCAGAAGCTCCAGCCGGAGATGAAGAAGCTCCAGCAGAAGCACAAGGGCGGCGACCGCCAGAAGCTCAACGAAGAGATGATGGCGCTCTACAAGGAGCACAAGGTCAACCCGGTGGCCGGGTGCCTGCCCATGCTGCTCCAGATGCCGGTCTTCATCGTGATGTACCAGGTGATCAACGGCCTGACCCACACGCCGAGGGGATCGGACGACTTCGCGCCCAAGTACCTCGACAAGAGCACCGACCTCTACCGAGATCTGGTCGAGGCGGGCGGGCAGATGAAGTCCTTCGGCATCGACCTGGCAAAGGCTGCCAGTGGCAGCCACGGCAGCTTCGGCCGCGCCCTGCCCTATTTCTTGATCGTGGCCCTGGTCATCGCCACCCAGTACTTCCAGACCCGCCAGACCATGTCCCGCAACACCGGCCAGGCCAGCCAGCAGCAGCAGATCATGCTCAAGGTGCTGCCCGTGTTCTTCGGGATCATCTCGCTCAACATCCCGGCCGGCGTGAACGTGTACTTCCTGGTGTCGGCCCTGTTCCGGATCGCCCAGACGGGGGCCATGTACCGCTTCGACCCGACGCTGCGGGAGCACGCCCGCAAACACGTCACGCAGATCGAGGCCAAAGCCACCGAGGTCAAGGGCAAGCCGGCGGCCAAGCCGGCGGCCAAGCCCCACAAGGCCTCCTCCAAGGTGGTCAAGCCCAGCGGCGCCGGCGGCGGGCGTGACGCCGGCCCAGCCCGTCCCCAGGGCAAGGCCAACGGTCGCCGCCCACCGGCCCGGCCACCACAGAAGCGGCGCAGCAAGAAGGGCCGTTAGTGGTGGCTGCTCCGGTCCGGTAGTCCGATGGAGTGGGTGGAGACCACGGGGCGTACGGTCGAGGAGGCCAAGGACGCCGCCCTCGATCAGCTCGGCGTGGACGAGGAGGACGCCGAGTTCGAGGTGCTGGAGGAGCCGCGGCACGGCCTGTTCGGCCGACTGCGCACCGAGGCCAGGGTGCGGGCCCGGGTCCGCCCCAACCGACCCCGTCCCAAGGAGGACCGCCGCGACCGCCGCCGTCGGAACCGGGGGAGCGCACGCCCGCAGACCACGGGCGACACCGCTGGGCCGCCCCCCGAACCGGCAGAACCGGGCCCGGTCGCCCCGCCCGTGCCCAGCGCCGCCTCAGCCGCCGATCGCAAGCAAGAAGGAGCCAAGATGGACCAGGACGTGCCGTTGCGCGAGCAGGCCGAGGTGGCCACCGACTTTCTCGAGGGCCTGCTGGCCGCCTTCCGCGCCCGGGGTGAGGTCGCGGTGCACGAGGTGGACGACGAGACGGTGGAGCTGGCCATCACCGGCTCCGACCTGGGTCTGCTGATCGGGTCCTCCGGTTCGACCCTCACCGCCCTCCAGGAGATCACCCGCACGGTGGTGCAGCGCCAGACCGGCGGCCGCAACGGCCGCCTCCTCGTCGATGTGGGCGGGTACCGCCAGAAGCGCAAGGAGGCCCTGACCCGGTTCACCGAGTCGGTGGCGGCCCAGGTCCGGGAGACGGGCGTGAGCAAGGCCCTGGAGCCCATGCACGCCGCCGACCGCAAGGTGGTCCACGACACCGTCAACGGCCTGGAAGGGGTGCGCACCACCTCCGAGGGCGAGGAACCCCGCCGCCGGGTCGTCATCTCGCCCAGCTGACCGACCCCGTGGCCACCCTCCATGGGGTGCTGGCGGCGGCCCGCGACCAGGGGTTCCTGGGGCCCGGTCCGGTGGAGGGCCACATCGAGCACGCCGCCGGCTTTCTGCAGGCAGTAGGGGAGCCGGCGCCGAGCCGGGTCATCGACCTCGGCAGTGGTGGCGGCATCCCGGGCCTGGCACTGGCACTGGCCTGGCCGGCGGCGGCGGTGTGCCTGCTGGACAGCAGCGTGCGGCGGGCCCGCTTCCTGGCCGACGCGGTGCGCCAGCTGGGCCTGACTGACCGGGTGGTGGTGGCCCAGACCCGGGCCGAGGACGCGGGGCGGGACACGCAGTGGCGGGGCCGGGCCGATCTGGTGGTGGCCCGCAGCTTCGGGCCGCCGGCGGTCACGGCCGAGTGTGCCGCTCCCCTGCTGGCCGTAGGCGGCCGGTTGGTCGTCTCGGAGCCACCGGAGGGAACCGCGGAGCGGTGGCCACCAGAGGCGCTGGCCACCCTCGGGCTCCGGCCCACCGGCCGGGTGGAGCAGGCCTTCTCCCGGTTCCAGGTCCTCCGTCAAGAGGAGCCGTGCCCGGAGGCTTTTCCCCGCCGGGTGGGCACCCCAGCCAAGCGCCCGCTGTTCTGACGCTTCACGTGAAACCAGGCGTCCCGCCGCCCGGCGTCGTTTCACGTGAAGCGACGGTGCTTGACCTCGAGCACCGTCGCGGCAAGAGTGAGGGCCGTGAGCCTGCCCGACGACAACGTGGTCGAGCGGGGCCGCGCCATCTTCGAGCAGCTCCGGTCGGCGGAAAGCGAGGCGCCAGCACCGGTATCGGTCGACGAGGCGGACCAGCCCAGCCGGGGCGAAGAGGGCGTCCCGCCCCCGGACGAGCCCGCTCAGGCGGCTGACGTAGCCGCCACGGGATCCGTCGATGCGGGCCCGGGCCCCGCCGACCACGATGCGGGCCCGCCCGTACCCGTCAACGCCCACCCGGTGCAGCCCACCGGCGCAGGCGGAGCTACCTCCGACGCACTCGTTTCCTCAGCCGGCCCCACTGAGGCGGTGCAACCGGACCAAACCGCCGATCCTCCGCAGGCGGCCGGGCCCGCCCCTGTCCCGGCGCCGCCCGTACATGGCGAGGAGGACCGCCCGAGGATCCCCGGCCCCGTGCCGCTCGGGATGCCCCCCGAGGCGGTGGCGTCGCTCATGGGCGACGAGACGGGCGCAGCGAGCCCGGCCGAGCGCTCCCCCACCCAGTTCGCTCGGCCACTGCCCCGGGTCATCGCCATCGCCAACCAGAAGGGAGGGGTGGGCAAGACCACCACCGCCGTCAATCTGGGCGCCGGGCTGGCGGAGCTGGGCCACCGCGTCCTGGTGGTCGACCTCGACCCCCAGGGCAACGCCACCACCGGGCTGGGGATCAATCCTCGCAACCTGGAGGTGTCGATCTACGACGTCATGATGCACGACGTCCCCCTCGAGGACTGCATCGAGGCCACCACGCTGCGCAACCTCTTCGTGTGCCCGGCCACCATCGACCTGGCCGGCGCCGAGATCGAGCTGGTGCCTGCGTTCAGCCGGGAGCTGAAGCTGCGCCGGGCCTTGGAGGCGGTGCTCGAGGACTTCGACTTCGTGGTGGTGGACTGCCCGCCGTCGCTCGGCCTCATCACCATCAACGCCTTGGCGGCCGCCACCGAGGTGATCGTGCCGATCCAGTGCGAATACTACGCCCTCGAGGGTTTGGGCCAGCTCCTCCGCAACGTCAACCTGGTGCAGACCAACCTCAACCCCCGGCTGGAGGTGAGCGCCATCGTGCTCACCATGTTCGACGCCCGCACCAAGCTGGCCGACCAGGTGGCCTCCGAGGTCCGCAGCCACTTCGGGGCGAAGGTCTGTCGCAACATCGTCCCCCGCACGGTACGGCTGTCCGAGGCGCCGTCGTTCGGCCAGCCCATCACCGTGTTCGATCCCACGTCCAGAGGGGCCATCGCTTACCGCGAGCTGGCCAAGGAGGTAGCCGGTGGCGCGCCGCAGCGGGTTGGGTAGGGGGCTGGGGGCGCTGATCCCTTCCGAGGTGACGGGCGACCGGATGTCGGCCCTGGTCGACGTGCCCGTCGCACGGATAGTTCCCAACTCCTTCCAGCCCCGGCGCCATTTCGACGAGGAGAGCCTGGCCGCCCTGACCGCCTCGGTGCGGGAGCTGGGCGTGCTCCAGCCGGTGCTGGTCCGGCCCGCCCAGGACGAGCTGTTCGAGCTGGTGGCCGGGGAGCGGCGCTGGCGGGCGGCCAAGCGGGCCGGGCTGCAGACGATCCCCGCCCTCGTGCGCCAGGTGGGCGACGACGCCAGCCTGGAGCAGGCCCTGGTGGAGAACCTGCACCGCCAGGACCTCAACCCCCTGGAGGAGGCGGCCGCCTACCGCCAGCTGCTGGAGGACTTCAACCTCACCCACGAGGAGCTGGCCACTCGGGTCGGCAAGAGCCGGGCCGCCATCACCAACACCTTGCGGTTGTTCCAGCTCCCGCCCACCATCCAGCGCCTGGTGGCCGAGGCCCAGCTGGCCGAGGGTCACGCCCGGGCCCTGCTCGGCACCCCCGACCGCGCCTTCCAGGAGGCGCTGGCCCGGCGGGCCGTCAAGGAGGGCCTGTCGGTGCGGGCCGTGGAGGAGGCGGTGCGGTCCCGCAACCACCTGGAGGAGTCCCACTCGCCGCCGCCGGCCGGCCCGGCCCGGCGCCTGCGCCCGCCCGGTCTGCTGGAGCTGGAGGAACTGCTCTCCAACCACCTCGACACGCGCGTGAAGGTGGAGATGAGCGCCAAGAAGGGTCGGGTGCTGATCGAGTTCGCCACCCTCGAGGACCTGGAGCGCATCTACAGGGCCATGACGGAGCCGCCGCCACCGGCGGGGTGAAGGGTTCAGGCCGGTTGAGGTCGAGGTTGATCCACAACCTGTGCAAGAGGCTGTGAATTTCCCCCGGCTGGGGCCCCAACGAAGTCCCGTACGAGCCGGAGCGCAGCGGAGGCGAGCCTAGGGACCCCAGCCTCCTCCCCGAGACGGGGGCCCCATCCCCGTCCGGGGCCGTCCCGTATTTCCCCCGGCGGGCCGGCCTTACGGTAAGGGCTCCTCGACCGGAGAGGCCACCCAGGCGGCCAGGGCCCGACCGAGGGCGTCGGCCAGCTCGCCGGTCCTGGCCACCACCCTGGCCGGCGGTCCCAGCTCGCACACGACGGCCGGCATCCGGGTCTCCTTGAGCACCGGGATGGCCATGCCCCGCACCCCCAGGTCGGCGATGCCGACCGCGGCGGGCAGGGCGGCCTGGACCAGCTGGGCCAGGCGGCGCCCGCCCGGCGACTCGTAGCGGTGGCCGGCGTAGTGGGCCGAGAGGCAGCCCGAGGCGGCGGGGTCCAGGCGCAGCCCGAGGTACACGTCGGCCCGGGCCGCGTTGGCCTCGGCCGCCTGCTCCGACTGGCGAGGGTGGTGGAGGGTGGTGACCTCGGCGCCGGCCTCCTTCAGCACCCGCTCGGCGGCACTCACCGCGGCGTGCATGCCGCCCCCGTCACCCAGCACCACCCGCCGGCCGTGGAGGGTACGAGGGGCCCGGCGCAACATCTCCTCCTCCCGGACGGCGGCCACCGGCTCCCGCTCGCCGCCCCGGGGCCCGAAGCGCTCCAGCGTCTCGAGGGTGCCCGGCCCGAACACCCCGTCCATCACCAGGCCGGCGTTGCGCTGGAACTCGTCCAGGGCCCGTTGGGTGTCGGGCCCGAAGATGCCGTCCACCCGCCCGGCGTCGAAGCCGAGGGCGCCCAGCCGGCGCTGGAGCGAGGCCACGTCGTCGCCCCGGAGCATGGGCTGGCGCAGGTACAGCAGCCGGTCCCCCAGGTGCCAGCCCGCCTCCACCAGCGCCGACCACGTCTGCTCCCCGCAGGCGCCGTCAGCCCGAAGGCCCCGCTTGTGCTGGAAGGCCCGCACGGCCGCCTCGGTGGCCTCGCCGAAGCAGCCCGGCTCGTCGCCGTCGGTGGGGTGGCCGGCGGCGGCCAGGCGGTGCTGCAGGTCGCGGACGGCCTCACCCCGGTCGCCGGCCCGCACCGGCAGCCCTCCTACAGAAATGCGGAGAGCTCCTGGACCAGCTGGCTCTTGCCCTTGGCACCCACCAGGCGGAGCTGCATCTGCCCGTCCTTGAACAGGAGGAGGGTGGGGATGCTGAGCACCTCGAAGCGCCTGGCGATGTCCAGGTTGTCGTCCACGTTGACCTTGCAGATGCGGATCTTGCCGGCGTGCTCGCTGGCGATCTCCTGGAGGATGGGCGAGATCATCTTGCACGGGCCACACCATTCGGCCCAGAAGTCGACGAGCAGGGGCTCGGTGGCCCCGGCGATCTCCTCGTCGAAGGTGTCGTCGGTGAGAGCGGTGATGATGGCGGCCACGGCCGCACCTCCTGGTTCAGCGGGGGATGTGGGGAGGGGACTACCAGTTCCTGGGAGTCTCCGCGAGATCGGGGGGCGCCTCGTGCTGGGTCTCGAGCCAGCGCTCGGCGTCGATGGCTGCCATGCAGCCCGAGCCGGCGGCGGTGACCGCCTGGCGGTAGACCGCGTCCTGCACGTCCCCGGAGGCGAACACGCCGTCCACGTTGGTGGAGCTGGACCGGTCCCGGGTCAGCAGGTAGCCCCGGTCGTCCATGTCGAGCTGGCCCTCGAAGATCGAGGTGTTGGGCACGTGGCCGATGGCCACGAACAGCCCGGCGATGGCCAGGGTGGTCTCCTCGTTCGTGACTACGTTGCGCACCGCGACGCCCTCGACCGTGGTGTCGCCCAGCACGTCGGTGACCACCGAGTCCCACACGAACTGGATCTTGTCGTTCCGGAAGGCCCGGTCCTGCATGATCTTGGATGCCCGTAGCTCCTTGCGGCGGTGGACGACGTAGACCCTGCTGGCGAACTTGGTGAGGAAGATGGCCTCCTCCAGGGCCGAGTCGCCCCCGCCCACCACGGCGATCTCCTCGTCACGGAAGAAGAAGCCGTCGCAGGTGGCGCAGGTGGACACGCCGTAGCCCAGGAGGCGCTGCTCGTTGGGCAGGTTCAGCATGAGGGCCCGGGCGCCGGTGGAGATGATGACGGCGCGGGCCCGGTACTCCTCCTCGCCCACCCACACGCCGAAGGGGCGAGAGGAGAGGTCGACCCGCGTGACCTTGGAGGTGACCAGATCGGCGCCGAAACGGGCCGCCTGGGCCCGGAAGGCGGCCATGAGGTCGGGGCCCTGTACCCCGTCCACGAAGCCGGGGTAGTTCTCCACCTCGGTGGTCAGCATGAGCTGGCCACCGGGCTGGTCGCCGCTGGAGGACGGCTCCCCCTCGAGCACCAGGGGCTCGAGGTTGGCGCGGGCGGTGTAGATGGCCGCGGTGAGGCCGGCCGGGCCCGACCCGATGATGATCACGTCCCGCAGGTTGCTCACCTGTCGCCCTTCTGTTTGGAGGCGGATGTGGCCTTGCGCAGCGTCAACGTTCCCCCGAGGGTGAAGATTCCACCGATCAGGAGGTAGGACGCCCACACCTCCCCCTGGGTGACGTAGGCGTTGAGGGCACGGACCGCCCCGATGACGACCAGGATCAGCACGCTGAGGCCCATGACGGCGGCCAGCAGCCCGTACACCAGAGCCCGAGCGATGGTGGTGAGGGGTACGGCCGTCTTGTCGCGTATGCCGACGACCACCCGCTCGATGGTGTCGGCGGCCTGGGCCGTCCAATCGTCGCCGGGCACGGCGGGACCAGAAGCCTCTCCCGGCTGGGGCACAAGGGGCACACTACCCTTCCGGCCGTGCGGCGAGTCCTGGCCCTGGCCGCTGGCGCGGTGGCCGCGGCCGGCGGCGCCCTGATCCTGGGGGAGTACGAGCTGGAGGGCATGACCCCCGTCGTGGCCGGCGTGCTGTTCGGCCTCGTCGTGGCCGAGGTGGTCACCGCCGCCGGCAAGCGCCGGGACGTCCCCGCCGCCGTGGCCAGCGCCGCCGTCAGCGCGGCCGGGATGACCTGGGCGGCCTGGCGGTCCACCGGGCCCGACGAGCACTGGAGCCTGGTGCCCGGGATGGCCTGGGTCGGCGTGGGCCTGGCCGCCCTGGCCGCCCTGGCCTGGGTCAGAACCCCTGGGCGACGAGCAGCTCGCAGCCGTCCCGAGCCATGACGAAGGCCCTGCGGCCGGGGCCGGCGGCGCCCGGATCGGCCAGCTCGTAGGCCAGGACCACCGCCGGGGTGCCTCGCCACACCAGGTTGGCCTGGTAGACGAGGGCGCCGAGGCCCTGGCCGTACTCGGAGCGCACCATGGCCGCGCACGGCGCCGGCGCCGGCTGGCCCGAGGTTGGGTTGGCGAACTGGGACGGCGTCGTCACCGCCGTCGAGTCAGGCGCCGAGGCCGGCGCTGGTGTGGCGGCCGTCGCCCCCGGCTCGGGCGAGGCCCGGCCGGCGTCCTCCGC
>JBOGHQ010000331.1:0-15805 GCA_050744785.1 Acidimicrobiales bacterium
TCGGTCGCATACTCCGGTCCCCACACTTCTCGCAGGAGCATGCGGTGGGTCAGGACGCGCCCGGGGTGGCGGGCCAGGGCGGCGAGGAAGGCGAACTCCTTCGGAGTGAGCTCCACCTCGGCACCGCTCAACAGGACACGGTGCCGAGCTAGGTCGACCTCGATGTCCCCGACGGCCAGGGTCGCCTCGACCTCTCCGGCAACGCGGGAACGCCTATGACGAAGAGCGACGCGAACACGGGCAAGCAGCTCGGGCGTGGAGAACGGCTTGGTGATGTAGTCGTCCGCCCCCTCGTCCAGCGCCTCGACCTTGCGGGACTCGGCGCCTTCGGCGGTGAGGACGATGATGGGGGTGTCGGTCCATTGCCGCAACTGCCGGCAGACCTCGATCCCATCGATGTCCGGCAAGCCGAGGTCCAGGATCACCACGGCTGGCCGGAGAGCGGCGACCTCGGTGAGCGCCTCCACCCCGGTGGTTGCGACCGCCACACGGTGGTCGCGGGCGTGCAGCGCGGCGGTCAGCGCCCGCGCGATGCCCGGCTCGTCGTCGACGACCAGGATCAGCTCAGTTTGGCTGGGCACTTCTCTTCGGGACACTGAACCGGAAGCGGGCCCCTCCGCCCGGCGCACCCTCGGCGCTGATGTGGCCTCCGTGCGCCTCGACGATGGCCTTGCAGATGGCGAGCCCGATGCCGCTCGACGAGCTCCCGTCGCCCCGACGGAACGGCTCGAAGATGAGCTGTCGCTCGAAGGCCATTACGCCGGGGCCTTCGTCATCGACCCAGATCTCAACAGCGCCCTCAGCGTCTCGTCCTCCGATGCGAACGGTGGACCCTCTCGGCGCATGGCGGGCCGCATTCTCGAGGAGGTTGCTCACAACCTGATCCAGTTGGGTGTAGTCGCCGTCGACCAGCGGAAGCTCGGGAAGCTCCAGCTGGATCCGGCGCTGGGCGAACAGCCGGTCCAGCCGCTTGACGGTGTGGGCGAGCAGTTCCTCCATGGCTACCGCCTGTCGGTCGGGTCGTAGGGCCCCGGCCTCGATTCGGCTCAGATTCAACAGGTTGGCGACCAGGCGGTCGAGGCGTTCGACCTCGTCCGCCACCAATTCGAGAAGCTCGGTGCGGGTGGAGTCGTCGTAGGGCGCACCACTCAGCAGGTCGGACACCACGGCACGCACAGTGGCGAGCGGGGTGCGCAGGTCGTGCGACACCGACCGCAGCAGCGCACTCCGTTGCTCGTCGATTCTCTCCAGCACCGTCGCCCGCATGGCCTCTTCGGCCAGCCGCTCGCGCTCGGCGTGCACCGCCTGCAACTCGGTGTTCAGCAGGTGCAACTCCGCCGCCCGCTCCTCGGCCGACTGCCGCCGCTCCCCCTCCCGGGCCACCAGCGAGCCGATCACCACGGCCACCAGGCCGAACACGGCGAGGGCCACGCCGTCGTCGAGGGCGTCGACCGTGAGGGTCCAGTGCGGCGGGATGAACACCACGTTGAACGCCACGACCGCCACCGGCACCACCACAAGGGCGGCGACGCGCCCGCCCACCAGCCCGGCCACCACGATGGACACCACCAGCGCCAGGGCGGGCGTGGCACGGGTGATGTCGGAGCGGAACGGCACCAAAGCGGCGCTGAGGGCAGCGACGAGGATTACCCCGACAACGGATCCCCACAGCGGTCGGGGCCGCAGAGGGACCCGGTCGGTGGCCACACCCTTGATCTTTACGGGTTCTTGATGGGTGCGGGGTGTTCTTTACGCCTTCTTGATGCCGAGGGGCGGTGGAATGGAACTCGTGTTGAACATGGCCAAGCGCCTGCTCGTCGGCCGGCCGATGTCCTCGGCCGAGGCCGAGCACCAGCGGCTGCCCAAGACCATCGCGCTGGCCACCTTCTCCTCCGATCCGATCTCCTCCACCGCCTACGCCACCGAGGAGATCCTCTTCGTCACCGCGGTGGGCGCTTCCAGTCTCGCCCTCGGCTTGGACAAGCTCATCCCCATGGCTGTGGCGGTGGCGGTGCTGCTGGCCATCGTGGTCACCTCGTACCGCCAGACCATCTTCGCCTACCCGAGCGGGGGTGGGGCCTACATCGTGAGCCGCGAGAACCTCGGCGAATACCCCTCCCTGGTGGCGGGGGCGTCGCTGCTGGTGGACTACATCCTGACCGTGGCCGTGTCGGTGTCGGCCGGCGTGGCCGCCATCGTTTCCCTCGACGCCTTCCACGGCCTGGAGGACCAGCGGGTGGCCGTGTGCCTGTTCTTCGTCGTCCTGCTCACCGCCGGCAATCTCCGGGGCATCAAGGAGTCGGGCAAGATCTTCGCGGCGCCGACCTACATCTACATCACTGTGCTGACGGCCATGGTCGTCTACGGGCTGGCCCGAACGTTCTTCGGCGACATCGACCCCGTGCCGTTCGACGCCGAGCGGGCCGAGGATGTGGCCCAGGCCGGGGGTTCGCTGTCGCTGTTCCTGGTGCTGCGAGGCTTCTCGTCCGGTGCGGTCGCCCTCTCGGGCGTCGAAGCCATCTCCAACGGCGTCCCCGCCTTCCGCCGACCCGAGTCCATGAACGCGGCTACCACGCTGACGGCCATGGGCTTCATCCTCGGCTCGCTGTTTCTCGGTGTGTCGGTGCTGGCCCACCACCTGGCGCCGTACCCGACCCATGACGAGACGGTCATCTCCCAGCTGGGCAGAGCCGTCTTCGGCGTCGGCCCACTGCACACCCTGCTGCAGTTCGCCACCGCCGGCATCCTGATCCTGGCCGCCAACACCGCCTACGTCGACTTCCCCCGCCTGGCCAGCATCGTGGCACGGGACAGCTATCTGCCGCGCCAGTTCGCCAACCAGGGCGACCGCCTCGTGTTCTCCAACGGCATCCTGTTCCTGGCCGTGGCCGCCGGCGCCCTGCTGGTTGCCTTCGGCGGCCTGACCACCTTGCTCATCCCGCTCTACGCCGTGGGCGTCTTCACCTCGTTCACCCTGAGCCAGTCGGGCATGGTGCGCCACCACCTGCGCCTGCGGGAACCGGGCTGGCAACGAGGCGTCGCCATCAACGGGGTGGGGGCCGTGGCCACGGCCGTGGTGCTCGCCATCGTGGCCATCACCAAGTTCGCGGTGGGCGCCTGGCTGCCCATCGTCGTGGTACCGGTCATCATCAGCCTGTTCGTCTCCGTCAAGCGTCACTACACCCGGATCGAACGCATCCTGGCTGTGGAGCCCGCACCGATACGGCGACGGTCGCTCAACCACACGGTGGTCGTGTTGGTTGGCCGTGTCCACCGGGGCACCATCGAGGCGCTGGAGTACGCCAGGTCGCTTCGTCCCAACCACCTGACCGCCGTCCACGTGGCGGCGGCGGACGGCGACCTCGCCCCCCTACAGAAGGACTGGGAGGCGTTCAAGTTCGACATCCCGCTCGAGATCGTCCCGTCGCCGTACCGCGAGCTCACACCCGCCGTGGAGCGCTATCTCGACGACCTGGAGGAGCGGTGGCGCGACGACACCATCACCATCGTCATCCCCGAGTTCGTCACGGGTCGGCTGTTGTCGCCGACCCAGCTGCTCCACAACCAGAGCGCAGCGGCGTTGAAGCTGGCGCTGCTGTTCCGTAAGGGCACGGTCGTGACCTCGGTGCCGTACCACATCGACAGCGCCCGCCTCGACGATGGCCAAGCCTGAACCGGCCGTTGAACGACGGACCAAACGGCGCCACACCGCGCTGGTGTTGGTATCGGTGGTCGACCGGCGCATCCTTCCGGCGCTGCGCTTCGTCTCCAGACTTCCTCACACCGATGTGCGGGCTCTTCATCTCTGCGTCGACCCCGCCGAGACCCGCCGATTGGCAGAAGACTGGATGGAGCTGGGCCTCACCTGGCTGCCCCTTCACATCCACGACGCAGCGGCCGAGACCCTTCCCCGCTCGCTGTGCGAGGCCGTGGGGCGCGAAGCGGCGCGATCGGGAGACATGACCGTGGTCATCCCGGAATTGGACTTCTACCGCTGGTGGCACCCGCTGCTGCATCGCCGCAGCGCCCGTCGCATCGCACAGCAGCTGCAGCCGGTACCGGGAATCACGACGGTGATCGTGCCGTACCTGGCGTCGCCGTCCCGACGGTGGCGTCGACCGCCACCCACCTGAGCTGCTCCGCAGCTCAGCCACCGCGGCCCCGTCACGCTGGAACGGCGCTGCGCTCCTCGTCACATCAACTGCTTGGAGGGCCCGAGAGCGGCAGCGTGATGACGACCCGCGTGCCCCAACCACTACCGGCACCGTCGATGGTGATGTCGCCTCCGTGGTGGCGAGCGATGTCCCGGGCGATGGCCAGGCCCAGCCCCGTCCCTCCGGTGGTCGTGTGCCGGGAGTCGTCGAGCCGGGCAAAACGCTCGAAGACGCGCTCGCGATGCTCGGGCGGGATGCCCGGGCCGTCGTCGATGATCGCCAGTTCGGCGACGCCGTCGCGCTCCGACAGGGTGAACACGATCGTGCTGCCGGCATGCCGCTCGGCGTTGTCGACAAGGTTGGCGATGGCCCGTTGCAGCGCGGCTGCATCGCCGACGACCTGCACTGGGCCGACCGCGCTGGTGTCGACGCCGAGCCCCGAGGGGCGCACCCGCTCCGCCAGGCGCAACACGACGCCGTCCAGGTCGACCGCTTCGGTGCGGGCCACGGGGCCGCCCGCATCGCTGCGCGCCAGGTGCAGCAGGTCGTCGACCAGCCGCTGGAGCGTCGCCGCCTCTTCGAGCACGCTGCGGTGCGTCGCGGCGAGGTCGGCGCGGCCGGGATGGGCGAGATCGACCTCGATCTCCGATCGGATGCGGGTGAGCGGGCTGCGCAGCTCGTGCGACGCGTCGGCCACGAAGCGCCGCTGCCGCTCGGCCGCTTCCTCCACGCGGTCGAGCATGCGGTTCATTGTTCGGGCCAGCCGCGCGATCTCGTCATCGGTGGGTGGCTCCGGCACACGCCGGTCGAGATCGGGCCCGCTGATGTCGGCGACCTCGGCACGGATCGCTTCGACCGGCCGCAGAGCCCGCCCCACCAGCCACCAGACCAGCGCCGCCAGCAGCACGGTCACGGTTGGAACGGTGATCGTCAACAAGAGGCGGAGGACAGCGGTGCTCTCAGCCACCTCGTCGAGTGCGGAGGCGACGTGCACGACGACCGTGCCGTCCGCCGTTTCGACGCGTCGCGAGAGAACGAGGAACGCATCGTCATCGATGGGGAGCCCGTCGAGGGCCCGCACCACCTCGGTGGGGCCGGGCGTGGGCGGGGGTTCGGCGATGGGCCGTGGTTCGCCGGCGAGGTTGGGGCTGGCGGACACGATCTCGCCCGCGATGGTCACGATCTGCGCGGCGGTGTCGTCATCGATCGCGCCGGGCGACAGCGGGACCTGGTCCACGGACAGGAGGTTGGTGAGATCGTCGGCGCGTTGGCGCATCCCGTTCTCGAGGTCGCGTTCGAGCAGGTGACGCTGGGCGACGACGAGGGCAACGCCCGCCGCGGTGAGCACGATCAGCGTGACGACCGCGGCGAGCGCGGTGATGCGGAACCGCACCGTTGCCGCCACCTGGCCGATCCGCCGGGCGACGCCGCGGTCACGGGTCATCGGTCGCCAGCCGGTACCCCGCGCCGCGTACGGTCTCGATCGACCGCCGCCCGAACGGCTCGTCGATCTTGCGCCGCAGCCGCCGCACGTACACCTCGACGATGTTGGGGTCGCCCTCGAAGTCGTCGGCCCACACGCCGGCGAGGATGTCGGCCTTCGACGAGACCTGGCCGGCCCGGCGCACGAGGAACTCGATCACCGAGAACTCGCGGGCAGTGAGCGCGACCTCGGTGTCGCCCCGCCACACCCGGTGCGCTCGTTGGTCGATGCGTAGATCACCGACCTCGACCGGCGCGACAGCTCGGCCGTGGGTACGGCGCACCAACGCCCGGATGCGGGCGACCAGCACGGTGAAGGAGAACGGCTTGGCGAGGTAGTCGTCGGCACCCGTGTCGAGCCCCTCGGCCTCATCGAGCGGTCCGTCCTTCGCTGTGAGCATGAGGATCGGGGTCCAGTCGCCCGCCGCACGCAGCGCGGCGCACACCTGGTAGCCATTTCGGCCCGGCAGGAGGATGTCGAGGAGGATGAGGTCGTAGCTGTTCTCCGTTGCTCGCCACAGACCCTCGTCGCCGTCGGCGGCCACCTCGACGGTGAAGCCTTCCGCCTCCAGGCCGCGCCTGACCGCGCCCGCGATCTTGGCGTCGTCCTCCACGACCAGCAGCTTCACAGCAGCCTCACGTCGAAAGTCTCGCCGCGGCAGCTGAACCGGGGCTGAACTGCGAGTCCGGGGTCAGCCGGCGTTCAGCCGCCAAGACGCACCATACAGCCATGGCATCGAGAGCGACGCGGTGGTTGGCGGGCCTGGCGATCGTCGGGGTGATCGCGGCGGGCTGTGGCGACAACGGTGGCGACGACACGTCGGGGAACGCGGCGCCGGTCATCGACCCCGGTGACGGCGGCGACTACGCGCCCGTCCTCGAACCTGCGGACTTCGTCGACGTGATCGACAACCCCTTCCTGCCCCTGCTCCCGGGATCGCGCTGGGTCTACCAAGGCGAGTCCGACGGCGAGACCGAGCGCATCGAGGTCGTCGTCACCGACGAGCGCCGCACGGTCATGGGCGCCCAGGCCACCGTCGTGCGCGACACCGTCACCGACGCCGATGGCGCGCTCGTCGAGGACACCTTCGACTGGTTCGCCCAGGACCGCGACGGCAACGTGTGGTACCTGGGCGAAGACTCCCGTGAGTACGAGGACGGCCAGGTCGCGAGCACCGAAGGGTCGTGGGAGGCCGGTGTCGACGGCGCCCTCCCGGGCATCGTGATGCCCGCACAGCCAACAGTGGGGTTCGCCTACCGTCAGGAGTACTACGCCGGTGAGGCCGAGGACATGGCCGAGGTCGTCCGCGTCGACGAGGCCAAGACCGTGCGGTTCGGCGACTTCGACGACGTCGTCGTCACCCGCGACTGGAACCCCCTCGAACCCGACGTCGTCGAGGAGAAGTACTACGCCCCCGGCGTGGGCCTGATCTTCGAGACCAAGACGGTGGGCGGCGAGGAGCACGTCGAGCTGATCCAGTACACGAGAGGAGAACCATGAACCGACGCACGAGGATCGCCATCGCGGCCGCAGCCGCCGTCGCGCTGGGCGGCGGTGCCGCCAGCATTGCTGTGGCGGCCAGCGGTGGCGACGACGACGAGCCGGCCATCACCGGCGCCGCGCTCGAGAAGGCGACGGCGGCTGCACTCGCTCACACCGGCGGCGGCCGGGTCACCGAGACCGAGGTCGGTGACGAGGACAGCTACTACGAGGTCGAGGTCACCCTGGACGAGGGCCGCCAGGTCGACGTCCAGCTCGACGAAGAGTTCACCGTGGTCGGCGGCGAGCCCGACGACGACACCACCGAAGACGACGACGGGTCCTGATCCCTCGGGCCCTACGACCGGCCCGCCCAGCCGTCGGCCGCCCTGATCACAGCGAGCCCTTCGTTCTTGCAGTGGAAACCGACCACCAGCGGCCAGATTCCGCTGCAAGAAGCGCCAATTTCCGCCGACAGAACCAGGTGCTGAGTAGCGTCACGGACCGTGACGACCTCCCCGGTGATCGAGGTCCGGGGCCTCCGGAAGAGCTATGGGGAGCTCGAGGCCATCCGGGGCATCGACCTCGACGTGGCCGCCGGCGAGGTGGTGGCTGTCCTCGGCCCCAACGGCGCCGGCAAGACCACCATGGTGGAGATCCTGGAGGGCTACCGGCCCCGGACGGCGGGCGAGGTGCGGGTGCTGGGCGCCGACCCGGCCCAGGCCACCAGTGCCTGGCGGGCCAGCGTGGGCGTGGTGCTGCAGGAGTGCATGATCCAGCCCCTCCTCACGGTGGAGGAGTCGGTGCAGCTGTACGCCGGCTACTACCCCCACCCCCGCCCGGTGGACGACACCATCGAGCTGGTGGGGCTCGCCGAGCAGCGGGCCCGGCGGGCCGGCAAGCTGTCGGGCGGCCAGCAGCGCCGTCTCGACGTGGCCCTCGCCCTGGTCGGCGACCCCGAGCTGCTGTTCCTCGACGAGCCCACCACCGGCTTCGATCCCGCCGCCCGCCGGGCGGCATGGGGGATGATCGACTCGCTGCGGCACCTGGGCAAGACCGTCCTGCTCACCACCCACTACATGGACGAGGCTCAGGCCCTGGCCGACCGGGTAGTCATCATCGCCTCCGGCCGGATCGTGGCCGAGGGCACCCCGGGTGAGCTGGGCGGCGCCGGCCGGGAGGTCACCCGCATCGCCTTCACCCTCGCCCCCGGCACGGACCTGCCCGCTCAGGTCGGCGGCCGGGCCGCCCGCCACGGCGACCGGGTCGAGCTGGCCACCGCCACACCCGTACCCGACCTGGCCGTGCTGTGCGGCTGGGCTGTCGACCAGCGCGTCGAGCTGGGCGACCTGCGGGTGAGCCGCCCCAGCCTGGAGGACGTCTACCTCGAGCTGACCTCGGTGGTGACGGAGTGACCGGCGCCGCCCTGGTCTGGCACCAGTTCCGCTACGACCAGAAGACGTTCTGGCGCCAGCCCGAGTCGGTGTTCTTCACCGTGGCCCTGCCCCTCATCTTCCTGTTCCTGTTCGTGTCCATCTTCGGCAACGACCCCATCAGCATCGGCGACCAGGAGGTGAAGGGCTCCACCTACTACGTCCCCGGGATCGTCACCCTGTCCCTGGTGTCGGCCACGGTGCTGAACCTGGCCATCTCCTTGACCTTCGCCCGGGAGCGGGGCCTGCTGAAGCGGGTCCGCAGCACGCCGCTGCCCCCCTCGGTGTACGTGGCCGGCCGCATCGGCACGGCCAGCGGGGTCTCCGTCCTCCTCGTCGCCGCCGTGGTGCTGCTGGGGTGGCTGGTCTACGACGTCACCCTGCCCACCCGCACCATCCCCGCCGTGGTGGTGGCCACCCTGGTTGGGACGGCGTCGGGCTGCGCCCTGGGCTTCGCCCTGACGACGGTCATCCCGACCGAGCAAGCCGCCCCGGCCGTCACCAACGCCGTGATCCTGCCCTTGTACTTCTTCTCGGGGGTGTTCATCCCCAACGACGACATCCCCGAGGTGATGCAGCGCATCGGCGACCTGTTCCCGGTGAAGCACATCTTCCAGGCCGTGCTCACCGCCTTCGACCCCGCCACCACCGGCGCCGGCTTCGCCTGGGGCCATCTGGCCGTGGTGGCGGCGTGGGGCCTGCTCGGCCTGCTGGTCACCGTGCAGCGGTTCCGCTGGGCGCCCCGCCGGCACTGACGCGACGCCCCCGGCCGCAGGGCGGGCTATTCGACGGCGATGGCCCGCAGCGGGTCGAGGCGGGCCGCCCGTGAGGCGGGCCGCAGGGCGGCGCCCACCCCGGCCATCGCGGCCAGCGCCACGATGGCGATGAGGCTGCCGGCGGGGAGGGTGAATTCGAGGAACTCCTCGTCGGCGGCGGCGATGGCGATCCACCCGAAGAACACGGCGATGGCGATGCCGCCCAGGGTGCCGAACACGGCGATGATCACCGACTCCCACCGCACCGAGGCCCGCAGCTGGGACCGGGTCATGCCCACCGCCCGCAGCAGCCCGAGCTCCCGGGCCCGCTCGTGGATGGACAGCGACAGGGTGTTGGCGATGCCCATCAGGGCGATGGTGACGGCGAAGGCCAGCATGGCGTACACCAGCCCGAGGATCTGGTTGACCTGGTCGGCCTGCTCGTCCTTGAACTCCTGCTGGTCCTGCACCTCGGCCGTCGGGTACGGCGCGGCCGCCGCCTCGATGGACCGCCGGGCCGCCGCCGGCGCCACGCCGTCGTTCACCTCGACGAAGATCTGGGTCTCGAAGCGGTCCGGCACGTTGGCGTCGTAGGCGTCGGTGCTGATGACGTACTTGTCGGTGAGGTCGTCCCGCTCGTAGAGGGCCCGCACCTCGAAGCGGCGCTCGCCGGTCTGGGGGAAGCGGGCCTGGAGGGTGTCGCCCAGCCCGATGTCCTCCCGCTCGGCCTCAACACGGGAGACGGCGATGCCGTCGGGCCCGAGGTCGCCCAGGGCGCCCCGGTACACGTCGAGGTTGATCAAGGGCGTGAAGGTGTCCGGGTCCACCGCGGTCAGGAAGCCGGTGTCCCCCTCGATGGCGGCGACGGCGTAGCGCAGCCCGGTGGCCACCTCGACCTCGGGCAGCCCGTTGAGCTGCTCGGTCAGCTGGGGGCTGAGCCCGGCCACACCGCCGAACCCGCCGGTGTGGATGACGAAGTCCCCGGTCACGGTTCGGTCGATGGCGGCCGAGATGGAGTTCTTGAGCGACGCCGACAGGACGGTGAAGAAGCCCACCACCCCCACGCCGATGAGCAGGGCGGCGGCGGTGTTGGCGGTGCGCTTGGGGTTGCGGGCCACGTTCTCCCGGGCCAGGCGGCCGGTGACACCCCGCAACCGGACCAGGGGCGCGCCCAGGGCCCTGCCCACCGGGCGGGCCACCACGGGGCCGAGGACGAGGGCGCCGATCAGCACCAGCAGCACGCCGCCGGCCGCGGTGAACAGGGCGTCCTCACCCCCGCCGGTGGCCGAGTTGAAGGTGGTGAGCATGCCGAGCAGCAGGATCGCCACGCCCAGCGCCAGGCGGATCCGCGACCCGGCCGTGCGGTCCAGGGCCACGTCCCGCAGGGCGGCCAGCGGGGGGACGCGCGAGGCCCGGATGGCGGGGGCCGCCGCCGACAGCAGGGTGACCAGCAGGCCCACCACCAGGGACACGACGACCGTGTTGGGCTTGAGCACCAGCCCGCCGCTCGGCAGGACCACGCCGAACCGCGAGAGCAGGGCCTTGAGCACCTGCACCATGCCGATGCCGCCCACCAGGCCGAGCACCGACGCCAGCAGCCCCACCAGCAGCGACTCGCCCAGGACAGAGGCCAGTACCTGGGGCCGGCTGGCTCCCACCGCCCGCAGCAGGGCCATCTCCCGGGTGCGCTGGGCCACGATGATCGAGAACGTGTTGTAGATGCTGAACACGCTCACCACCATGGCGATGCCGGCGAACACGGTGAGGAAGATGGTGAAGAACGACAGCGCCTGCTGGATGTCGTTCTGGGCCTCCTCGGTGATCTCCTGGCCGGTCAGCACTTCCACCCCGTCGGGAAGGGCGGCGTCGAGCCGGCCCCGCAACTCCTCCTCGCTGACGCCGCCATCGGCCTTGGCGGCGATCTCGTCGACCTTCCCGGGCTCGGCCACGTAGCGCTCGGCGGCGGCCTGGGTGAACATGGCGAAGGACGCGCCGCCCGGGCTGTCGGCGTCGCCGAAGCGGGCCATCCCCACGATCTCCACCGGGATCGGGCCCGACTTTGTGATCACCGTGGTGCGGTCGCCCACGGCCAGGTCGCCCTCGTCGGCACTGTGCTTGTCGATCACCACCTCGTCGTCGGCCTCCGGGGCCCGGCCCTCGGCCAGGTTGAAGGGGTTGAGCTCGTCGAGCTCGGGCCAGTCGACGGCGAAGGTGGGCGCGCCCTGGTTGGGGTCGCCGATGGGCTCTCCGTCGGTCCCGATGAGCTGGCCGTAGCCCACGACCGAGCCCTCGGCCAGGTCCACCCCGTCGACGCCCTTCACCACGTCGACCAGCGAGGCGTCGATGCGCCCTCGCAGGTCGTCGGCGCCGAACTCGCCCTCGATCTCGTTGTCGGAGCGGGCCACCGCGTCCACGTTGCGATAGACGTCGGCGAACAGCTCGTCGAAGGTGCGGCCGATGGTGTCGGACAGCATCAGGGTGCCGGCCAGGAAGGCGATGCCGAACAGCACGCCGAGGAAGGTGGACACCAGCCGGCGCTTGTGGGCCATCAGCCCTCGGAGGGTGACCTTCAGCACGGCCCGGCCGCGCCTAGTCGCCGAAGCGCTTCATGCGGTCGAGGACCCGGTCGGCGTCGGGGCCCTCCATGCGGTCCACGATCCGCCCGTCGGCCAGGAACACCACCAGGTCGGCATAGCTGGCCGCCACCGGGTCGTGGGTGACCATCACCACCGTCTGGTGCAGGTCGTCCACGGCGGACCGCAGGAAGCGGAGTACCTCGTCGCTGGCGCGGGAATCCAGGTTGCCGGTGGGCTCGTCGGCGAAGACGATGGCGGGCCGGCTGGCCAGGGCCCGGGCCAGCGCCACCCGCTGCTGCTGGCCGCCGGACAGCTCGGAGGGCCGGTGGTGGAGCCGGTCGGCCAGGCCCACCGCGCCGATGACCTTCGCCATCCACTCGGCGTCGGGGGAGCGCCCGGCCAGGTCCATGGGCAGGGTGATGTTCTCGCGGGCGGTCAGGGTGGGCACCAGGTTGTAGGCCTGGAACACGAAGCCCACCTTGTCCCGGCGCAGCACGGTGAGGTCCTTGTCCTTCAGCTGGTCCAGGGCCTGCCCGGCCAACTCGATGCGGCCCGACGTGAGCTTGTCCAGCCCGGCCAGGCAGTGCATGAGGGTGGACTTGCCCGAGCCGGACGGGCCCATGATGGCGGTGTAGCGCTGGGCCGGGAAGCCCACGCTGACCCCGTCCAGGGCCCGGACCTCGGTGGGGCCGGAGCCGTAGACCTTCACGGCGTCGATGGCCCGGGCGACGACGGTGCGTTCCGGGGCGGCGATGGTCACCTGAACGAGGCTAATCACCTACATCGAAGGGCCAGCGCGAAGACCGGGACCGTGTGACCGGGCCCACACGGCGCGCCGGCTTCCCCGTAGCTACTGTTCTGGTCGAACCCCTCAATGGTCTCGAGGGGCCGCCGGCCCCGGCCGGCACGCACGAGGGGAGGCCGTCGCCGTGAGCGAAACGGGCGAGATGCAGGAGGTTCCGCCGGACCGGGAGATGCCCTCCGGAGAGATGCGGGAACCCGACCACGTGCTGGAACAGGAGGACATGCCGGCCGGCGACATGGAGGGGGAGGGATGACCTGGAGCAGCTGGGAGTCGCTTGGCGGCGTGCTGTCCTCGGGACCGGGGGTGTCGTCCTGGGCGCCCAACCGGCTCGACATCTTCGTGAGCGGAACCGACGGCGCCCTGTGGCACAAGTGGTGGGACAACAAGTGGAGCGGGTGGGAGTCCCTGGGCGGCGTGCTCACCTCCGACCCGGCCGCCGTGTCCTGGGGCCCCAACCGCATCGACGTGTTCGTCCGCGGTACCGACAGCGCCCTGTGGCACAAGTGGTGGGCCAACGGGTGGAGCGGCTGGGAGTCACTCGGCGGGGTCCTCACGTCCGGGCCGGCGGTGGCCTCGTGGTCCCAGGGTCGCCTGGACGTGTTCGTGCGCGGCACCGACGCCGCCTTGTGGCACAAGTGGTTCGACAACGGCTGGAGCGGGTGGGAGTCCCTGGGCGGCGTGCTCACCTCCGACCCGGCCGCCGTGTCCTGGGGCCCCAACCGCATCGACGTGTTCGTGCGGGGCACCGACTCGGCGCTGTGGCACAAGTGGTGGAACAACGGCTGGAGCGGCTGGGAGTCACTCGGCGGCGTGCTGCTCTCGGGCCCCGGCGTGTCGTCGTGGTCACCCAAGCGGCTCGACGTCTTCGTCACCGGCACCGACAGCGCCATGTGGCACAAGTGGTGGAACAACGGCTGGAGCGGCTGGGAGTCGCTCGGCGGCGTCCTCACCTCCGACCCCGACGCCGCGTCCTGGGGCACCAGCCGCATCGACACCTTCGTGCGCGGCACCGACAGCGCCCTGTGGCACAAGTGGTGGTCGGACACCTCGTCCCGGCTCACCTTCGACATGCAGCGCCAGCAGCAGACCAACTGGTGCTGGGCGGCGGTGTCCACCAGCGTGGCCCTCTACTACGACGCCAGCAGCGGGTGGGCCCAGTGCCAGGTGGCCAACGGGGAACTGGGCCGCAACGACTGCTGCGGCGGTGGGGCCAGCGGGCCCTGCAACGTGTACGGCACCCTCGACACCTCGCTCACCCGGGTGGGCCACCTCGACCGCATGACGGGCGGGACGGCCACCTTCGCCCAGGTGACCACCGAGGTCGCGGAGGGCCGGCCCGTCGGGCTCCGTACCGCCTGGTCGGGCGGCGGCGCCCACTTCCTCGCCATCATCGCCACCCTCCCCGGCAACTTCTACGGGGTGGACGACTCCATCTACGGGAAGTCGGACGTGAGTGAGGCCGCCCTGAGATCCACCTACCAGGGCAGCGGCACCTGGACCCACACCTACTACACCCGCTGAGGAAAGGAGGCAGCCGTGCCCGTCACCCGCAGCGATCCCCCGGCCGAGGCCGAGGAGGCCGTACGAGCGGCCCTCCAGCACTTCGCCGGCGTCCCTGAGCAACGGCTCCACGCCCTGGCCGGCACCCGGCCGGCCGAACTGGCACCCACCGAGCCCCACCCCGTGTTCAACCTGGGCCTGTCCGACCTCACCTCGGCGCGAGGCGGCGGCCTCGGCGCCATGCGGGCCACCGGCTGGAGGTACCTGCTGCGCCAGGCCGACCAGGTGGTGGCCAGCGCCGAGACGGTGGTCCCCCAGGCCGGCGGGGCCCAATTCTCCCACTTCAACCAGGGCCCCTTCGTGGCGTCCACGGCGGAGGCCCTGGCGACGGCCGAGCGCCTCCCTGAGATGCGGGAGGGCTCGTTCGAGATGCGCCTCCTCCACGTCCCGGCCCTGTACACCATGGCCCTCTGGCTCCACGGCGACGGGGACGACGACATCCTCATCCCACTCGCCCCCGCGCCTCCCGACGTCGAGCCCAACCGGCCCTACCCCGCCGCCGAGCTGCTGGAGCTGCTGGCGGAACGGGCCGCCGGGATCCCCCAGATGGGGCCCGACGACACAAGGGGCGGCTAGCCCTCCGACCCGCCGGTCTGCCGAACCTCCGGGCTCAGCATCCGGAACCCGGTTGTTGAGCCCGGAAGTTCGCGGCCCGCGGCGGGCGTGGCCCGGCTCGTGCACGTGCACGTGCACCAGCCCGTGTCGTCGTGGGTGTGTGGCGGACACGAAGCCGCTCACCATCCTCCCGCCGGCGACCCCTCGCCGTTGAGCCCGATCGAGGTCGGGACCTTCACCGCCGTCCCCTCGACCTCGATGGACAGCTGGACATGGATGTCCAGGGCTTGGCCCTCCTGGGTGAGGCGGGGGAGCCCCAGCTCGTCCAGCCGCTCGCCCAAGCGCTGAAGCTCCGGCGGCCAGGGGCTTCACCGGTACGCATCCCGGGGAGGGCGTCGTCAGGGGCGGGGCAGGCCGGGAGGACGGCCGACGCCGGTGTTTCGCCCTCGTCCTCGCCGCCGGCCAGCGATCAGCCCCTGGCGTAGTTGGCTGCCCCCTGGAACTCGACGAGCACGGCCGGCTCGTCACCGATCACCCAGCCGTCGTGGCCGGGGCCGATCCGGTAGACATCGCCCGGCTTCACGTCGAGCGTGGTCCCGTCCTCGTGCTCGACACCCAAGTTGCCCGACACCACGTAGCCAAGGTGGTCGACCTGGCACTTCTCGCCACCGACGACTGGCTTGATGCAGTCCGACCAGCGCCACCCGGGCTGGAACGTATAGCGGCCGATCTGGCCGCCGGCCAGGTTCACCAGCTCGACGGTGGTCTTGTCCGGGCTGCGCGTCTCGTCGGGCGTCGTGAAGTCACGTCTCTCGGCTCCAGCCATCGATTTCTCCCCCTCTGGGTGATGCCACTCTTGGCGACCACATCTTGCCAGGATCTCCCCGGGCGCGCCGGGGTGCTGGCGTTCTACGCCACCCGGCGGCCGCGTGAGCGTTGACGGGGCCGGCCCGGCCGGTCGGCGGGACCGCCGCCAGCGGGCTGGGCCGCCAGCGGCACCAGCGG
>JBOGHQ010000332.1:0-1641 GCA_050744785.1 Acidimicrobiales bacterium
CCGCAGGGCGGCCGGCGCGTGCGCCGACAGGATGGCCAGGGCCAGGGCCGGGCCCACCCCGTGGGCGCCGAGGAGCGCTTCGAAGCAGCGGCGGTGGTCGGCGTCGGGGAACCCGTAGAGCACGAGGGCGTCCTCCCGCACGTGGGTGTGGACGTGGAGGAACACCGGCTGGCCCGGGGCCGCCATCGACAGCGTGGTGGCGGGCACGGTGACGCGGTAGCCCACCCCGCCCACCTCCAAGAGCACCTCGGTGGGCGGGAGGCGGTCCAGTACCACCCCCCGCAGCGAGCCGATCACCGATCGTCTCCGGCCGCGGCCCGGATGCGCTCCAGCCGGGGGGCGGCGGCCAGGTGGCACAGGGCCAGGGCAAGGGCGTCGGCCGCGTCCGGCGGGCGGGGCAGGGCGGGGAGGTCGAGGAGGGACTGGACCATTCGTTGCACCTGCTCCTTGGTGGCGGCGCCGTAGCCGGCGACGGCCAGCTTGACCTCGTTGGCCGTGTACTGGACGACCTCGCAGCCCGCGGCGGCGGCGGCGGCCAGGGCCAGCCCGCTGGCCTGGCCCACCGACATGGCCGTGCGGGCGTTGGTCTGGAAGAAGACCCGCTCGACCACCACCACGTCGGGCCGGTGCTCGCCGATCAGGGCGTCAAGATCGGCGGCCAGGGCGGCCAACCGCTCCGGGAGTGGGTCGGTGGGCGGCGTGGTGAGTACGCCGGCGGTGACGGGGTGGTAGGAGCTGCCGGTCCGGCGCACCGCGCCGAACCCGCAGCGGGACACCCCCGGATCGATGCCCAGTGCGAACACTCGTTCGAGGTTACCCGACGAGCGGTGGCGAGGGGTGGATCCCTGGCGGCGGCGCCCGCCCCTACCGGGCGCGGCCGGCGGCCGCCGCCTTCACGGCCTGCACCAGCTCGTCGGTGCGCCGGTAGGTGAGGCCGTGGGGCGAGCGGTGGGCGTAGCGCAGGACGCCCTCCCCGTCCACCACGAACACCGAGCGCTTGTAGAACCCGAGCGGGCCGACCAGCCCGTAGGCCCGGCCGACCTCCTTGCCGATGTCGGCCAGGAGGGGGAAGGCGAGGCCCAGCCGGGCCGCGAAGCGCTCGTGGCTCCCCACGTCCTGGGGGCTGATCCCCACCACGTCGGCGCCCAGGCCGCTGAACTGGTCGAGGTCGGCGCTGTAGCTCGCCAGCTGGGTGGTGCAGGTGGGGGTGTCGTCGGCCGGGTAGAACACCAGGACGGCCAGCCGGCCGCGGAAGTCCGACAGGGAGTACGGCCGCCCCCCCGGCGTGCCCGGCAGCGTGAAGTCCGGTGCGGGGTCGCCGACGCCGGGCCCCGGCAGGGCTACACCCCCTCCGGCCGGGAGCCCCGGCCGCGGCCGGCGGTGCTTCGGGAGCCTCGCATGGAGGGGCCACGCTATCGGCGGCGGGGCCGGGATGGCCGCCCGGGGGCCGGGCCGACTTCGGCGAGCGGGTGAGCACCGACGCCACCGACGGCGGCGTGGACGGCTCGGAGATCAGCGATGAAGACAGGGAGAAAGCGGACGCCCACCGGGCCGAGGGCGGCGCCCGGGTGGACCGGGGCCAGAACGGCGTCGACCGGGCCGGCGAGACCCCGGCCGCCGTCGTCGTCCCCACCTCTCTGC
>JBOGHQ010000333.1:0-2253 GCA_050744785.1 Acidimicrobiales bacterium
GGCCCGGGCCGCGCCGGTGTCCACCTCCACGCCGGAAAGCCCCTCCCCCACCACCACGGCCAGGCCCGGGAAGCCGGCGTCGGCCACCAGGAGGTTGGAGCCCTTGCCCACCACCAGCACCGGCACCCCGGTGGCGGTGACCGCCTCCCGCACCGCAGCCAGGTCGGCCTCCTGCGCCACCTCCACCAGCAGGCCGGCCCGGCCCCCCACCCGGTAGGTGGTGAGGGCGCCCAGGGGGGCGTCCCGCCGGGCCCTCGCCCCCAGCAGGCGGGCGGCCGCCTCGATGGCGCCAGCGCCGGCGCCCATCAGGGCGAGGACCGCGGCGGGGCCCGGAGCAGCTCGTCGGGCAGGAGGGTGATGTCGCCCGCCCCGAGGCTCACGCACACGTCGCCCGGCCGCAGCGCCCGCCGCAGGTAGGGGGCCACCTCCTGGCGGCCGGGCAGGTAGGCCACCCGTGCCTCGGGGTGAGCGTCGAGGACGGCGTCCACCACGAGCTTTCCGGTGACGCCGGGGCGGGCCGGTTCGCCTTCGGCGTAGACGTCGGTGAGCACGACGAGGTCGGCGTCCACGAAGGCGTCGGCGAACGACGGCGCCAGGCTGGCGGTACGGGAGTAGCGGTGGGGCTGGAAGGCGCACACCACCCGGCGCCACCCGCCCGCTCGCGCCGCGGCCAGGGCCGAGCGGACCTCGCCGGGGAGGTGGGCGTAGTCGTCCACGAAGCTCACCCCATCCCGCTCGCCTCTGAACTGGAAGCGGCGGGCCACGCCGCCGAAGCGGCCGAGGGCGGCCGCGGCCGCCTCGAACGGGGCCCCGAGGGCGAGGCCGGCGGCCAGCGCGGCGCAGGCGTTCCTGGCGTTGTGGAGCCCCGGGACGGGAAGGGCCACCTCCCCCAGGGCCTCCCCGCCGTGCTCCACCTGGAAGCGCACCGAGCTGCGGCCCGACACCACGCCGGTCATGCGGTAGTCGGCCCCTTCGGCGGTGCCGTAGGTGACGGCCCCGTGGGCGGCCGCCAACCGGGCCGCCACCGGGTCGTCGGCGCACACGACCCTGGGGCCGGGCAGCCCGTCGAGGAAGCGCCCGAAGGCGTCGACCAGGTTGTCGAAGCTGCCGCCGTAGTGCTCGAGGTGGTCCGGCTCGATGCTGGTGACGATGCCGGCCTCGAGGGGCAGCTCCACGAAGGTGCCGTCGCTCTCGTCGGCCTCGGCCACCACCCACTCGCCCTCGTCCCACGCCGCCCCCGACCCCACCTCGTTGAGGTGGCCGCCGATCAGGAACGACGGGCGCAGGCCGGCCTCCACCAGCACCAGGGCCAGCATGGACGAGGTGGTGGTCTTGCCATGGGTGCCGGCCACCCCCACGGCCCGGCGGGTGGCCAGCACCGCGGCCAGGACCTCGGCCCGGCGCAGGACCGGGATGCCGTGCTCCCGTGCCCAGGCCAGCTCGGGGTTGGTGACCGGGACCGCGGTGGACACGGCCAGCACCTCGGCGTCGCCGACGTGGGCGGCGTCGTGGCCCACGGCCAGCTCGACCCCAAGCGAGCGGAGCCGCTCCGCCTCGGGCGGCGGCTTCAGGTCGCTGCCCGACACCCGGTGGCCCATGGCGGCCAGCACCGTGGCGATGGCGCTCATGGCCTTGCCGCCCACGCCCACCACATGGATGCGGCGGGGCGAGGAGAGGTCCAGGGCCAGCGGCTCAGCCACGGGCGTGCTCCTCCACGAGGGCAGCCACCCGCTGGGCGGCGTCGGGGCGGGCCAGGGTGCGGGCCGCCGTTCCCATGGCGCCCAGCCGGTCCGGATCGGCCAGGAGCGGCTCCAGCTCGATGGCCAGGCGGTCGGCGCTCAGCTCGGCGTCCGCCACCACCAAGGCCGCACCGGCCCGGGCCAGCGCCATGCCGTTGGCGGTCTGGTGGTCACCGGGCGCGATGGGCAGGGGCACCAGCACCGCCGGCAGCCCCACGGTCACCAGCTCGGCCACGGTGGTGCCACCCGCCCGCCCCACCATGACGTCGGCGGCGGCCAGCAGCAACGGCATGCGCCCCTCGTACTCGACGGGCTGGTACACCAGCCCCCCCGGCTCCGGCGGGGGCAGCCGTCCCGACACCTCGGCCCAGTCCCGGCTGCCCACGGCATGGCGCACCGCCACCCCGGGACGGCCCGCCCAGCGGGCCACCAGGCCGAGCACGGCCTCGTTGATGCGGCGCGACCCCAGCGAGCCGCCCGCCGCCCCGATCACCACCCCCGCGGGGGGTAGGCC
>JBOGHQ010000334.1:0-6881 GCA_050744785.1 Acidimicrobiales bacterium
CACTGACGCCTTCGCTGAGGCCGCCGCCGCCGCCCGTCGGCGGGCCGGCACCCCCACCGCCACTCCCGAGTGAACAGCCCCCGGCGCCCCCGGCTCTCAGCCGCCACGCACCTCGGCCATGTAGGCATTGAAGGCGTCTTCGCCCTTCGTGGTCCACATCTCCACGGCAGGCGGCGGCATGTGGACCAGCATCAGGTCCCGCTGCGCCTGGGTCATGTGCTCCCGGACCAGGCCGAGGAGGAGCCAGACCCGCTCCCCCGGGTAGTTCTGCATGGAGTGGGCGGGGAGCTCGTCCCATTCCTCGACGGTGAGGTGCTCGGCGATGAGGGGCAGCACCGTCCTCTCCTCGTTGTCGAGATGGGCGACAAGACCCATCCTCAACTCGCCGAGGGCGGCGACGAGCGCCTCGCCCGAGCCGGGCCCCGGTGCCGCCTCCCATGTCGTCAGGGCCGTGCCGGCCCGTTCCAGTGGGTCGAGGATCTCCTGGTGCTGGCGCTCGGACGACCGGACCAGCCCCGCCTGCCCCGGAGCGCGATCGAGCAGCTTGGGCCAGACCAGCTCGTCCTCGCCGTCGTGGTGCAACCTCAGCAAGGTGAGGACCTCGTGGTAATAGCCGGCGACGTGGCCGGCCCGGGCCGTGTCGCCCTCGCGGACGCCGCCGACCAGCTGGCCGGCGTTGCCCAGGGCCTCCCGGAAGACCCGGTGCACAGCCAGCATCTCGGAGGTGTCGGGCGGCGGTGGTGCGGCGTTCGACATCCGGTCCTCCCCGGCTCAGCGGGTCAGGGCCCGCTGGGGGCCGTCGAGCCCCACCTCGACCGGGAGGACCTGGCCCACGCCCTCGCTGCGGTAGCGGACCACCTTCTCGTGGAGGGCGGTCGGCTCCACCACGCCGTAGCCGTGCTCGAAGCAGCGGACCGGCACCCGGGCCTCCTTGGGGACCGGTCCCGACGCCATGGCCCAGAGGGTCTCGCCGCCGGCGCCGGCCGGCGAGTTGGCCGACGGCGACCACACCGTGAGCAGGGGCCCGTTGGCGGCCTCGGTGACCATGGCCAGCTGCTCCCCGCACGAGCAGCAGTTGACGTCTACCAGGCGGGCCCGGGTGGAGAACAGCGACTGCAGGACGGTCTTCGGCATGTTGTCCAGCACGGAGCTGGCCCAGGCGTGGTCCACGGCCGCCAACGGTAGCCGCCGGCCCGCCCCCGGTCGGGCGCGGCGGCCCCCGTTCTTCTCAGGCTCCCAGCTCCGGCATGAGGCCCAGCTGGGTCAGCAGCTCGACCTGGTCGAAGTAGAAGTTGTGGCGGACGATCTGGCCGTTCTCCACCGTGGCCAGGTCCACGCCCCGGACCCGCACCGGGCGGCCGGTGGCGGGGATGACGGTGCCGTCGGGCAGCTCGATGGGACCGGTGTTGGTACCGACCACCCAGCCCTCGTCGGCGGCGGTGTTGCCGCTCTCGTGGTCGGCCAGCGACTCCCAACGGAAGTCGGGCACCGCCACGGTGAACGCGGTCAGGTACTTCACGATCGCCTCGCGGCCCTTGAGCTCCCCGGCGTCGGGCGTGAAGGCCACCGCGTCCTCGGCGTAGAGGTTGGCCAAACCCGCCGCGTCGTGGTTCTCCATGCACTTGGTCATCTGGTCGATGGTCTGCCGTGCCTCGCCCATTGGTGCTCCCCTCGTTGTCGTCGGATGATGCCGTCAATGAGGAGGGTACGAACGGGGGCGCCGGCCCGCTTCGGGAGAACCACCCATTCTTGGGCGGGAGCGCATGGGTCATCTTGTGTAGAAGGGCGGCTTACACCAGCCCGTGCTTGTAGGCGTAGGCGGTGGCCGCCGAGCGGGAGGTGAGCCCCAGCTTGGTGAAGATGTTGCTGAGGTGGCGGGCCACCGTCTTCTCGCTGATGACCAGCTCCTCAGCGATGACCTTGTTGGTGCGGCCGGTGGCCACCAGGGCCAGCACCTCCACCTCCCGGGCGGTGAGGCCGCCGGCGGCCCCGGCCGCCGAGCCAGGGCCCCACAGGTGGCGCAAGCGCTCGACGTCGGGCTTGGCGCCCAGCTCGGTGAAGGCCCGCTCGGCCGCGTCCCGCTCCAGCACGCCGCTGTCCTCGTCGCCCAGATCACGGCAGGCCACCCCGAGCAGGGCCCGCACCCGGGCGACCTCGTAGGGCGCGTCCACCTTCCGCCACGCGTCCAGGGCGCGGCGAAGGGCAGCGCAGGCCCCGGTGGCGTCGCCCTCGGCCAGAAGGAGGGCACCCTCGGCGTAGCCGGCCTGGCCCACCACGAACGGCACCGGCAGGTCGGCGGCCGCCTCGGCCAGCTCCTCGGTGCCGCGGCGGGCGGCCGAGAGGTCACCGGCGGCCAGCATGATGTCCACGAAGGCCCCCAGCAGCCGTGTGCGGGCCACCCGTTCCCCGGTCTCGGCCAGGACCCGGCGGATGGTGGTGGCCGCCGTCGCCACCCGGCCCTGGGCCAGGCGCAGCCGGGCCAGCCCTGGATGGGGCGGGCGGCCGGCCTCGCTGGCGAGGCGGTAGGCCTCCTCGGCCTCGGCGAAGAGACCCCGTAGGCGGTGCACCTCGCCCTCCTGGTAGAGGGCGGCGCCGGCCGCCGGCCGCCCGGCCAGACGCTGGCCGGCGGCCCGGGCCTCCTCCTCGGCGCCGGGCCAGTCGCCCCGCAACTGGAGGATCTCGGCCCGGTGGATCAGGCACTGGGCCCGGTAGGGGAGCCGGTCCGGCATGGGCTCGCACCACCGGCTCAGGGCCCAGGTCCACTCCGCGGCCCGGCGCACGTCGAAGGCGTCCCAGCACGCCTCGATGACCCCGCAGTAGACGATGCCGGCGATGATGGCCGACACCTCGCCGGCGGTGACCGAGACCATGGCCTCGTCCAGGGCGGCCAGTCCCTCGGCCTGCCGGCCCAGCCACAGCAGGGCCGAGCCCCTCCCCAGGAAGCAGAAGGCGGCCAGGTCGGCGTCGGCGAATCGGGCCGCGATCTCGGCCGCGGTGCAGAACGAGGCGTACCCGCCCTCGAGGTCGCCCTCCTCGAGCGCCTGGATGGCGAACGGCACGAGCAGGTAGCCCTGCTCGACGCAGTCCAGCCGGCGCTCCTCCAGGATGCGGCTGGCCCGGGCCAGCCAGCCGCCGCCCTGGGCCAGCTCGCCGCTGTAGAGGAGGGAGAAGGCCTGCCAGAACGCCGAGCGGGCGGCCCGGGCCGGCTCACCGGTGGCGAGGGCGAGGTGGTAGGCACGGGTCCAGGCGTCGCCGGCCTCGGCCTCGCGGCCGCTCAGGTAGGCGGTGATGGCCAGCCGCTCCAGGTCGTCCAGCCCGAGCGGGGCGCGGCGGTCGGCCTGGGCCAGGTCCGTGAACGCAGCCGACCAGGCCTGCTGCCCGAAGGACTCCCGTCCCCGTTCGAGCGCCTCCTCCGTCGTCATCGTGCTCCCCCGCCGACGCCCCTGGCGTGGACCACGATACAGGGGCGTGCTCCGGCGAGTCCTTGACCGCCTGGCCCGCTCCGCTAACTTCTGCAACATCAACCACAGGAGCCACGAAGGGCGATGAGCGCGATCGAGCACGTGGTGGGCCGGGAGATCCTGGACTCCCGGGGCAACCCCACCGTAGAGGCGGAGGTCCACCTGGAGTCCGGCGCCAAGGGCCGGGCCGCCGTGCCGTCGGGCGCGTCCACCGGCAGCTTCGAGGCCTGTGAGCTGCGCGACGGCGGCTCCCGCTTCTTCGGCAGGGGCGTGGCCACGGCGGTGGCCCACGTCAACGGCGAGATCCGCGACGCGGTGGAGGGCCTCGAGGCCCTGGACCAGCGGGGCCTGGACCAGGCCCTGGTCGACCTCGACGGCACGCCCAACAAGGGTCGTCTCGGCGCCAACGCCATCCTGGGCGTCTCGCTGGCGGCGGCCAAGGCGGCCGCCGACGAGCTGGAGCTGCCCCTGTACCGCTACGTGGGCGGGGCCAACGCCCACGTGCTGCCCGTGCCCATGATGAACGTGGTCAACGGCGGGGCCCACGCTGACAACACCATCGACCTCCAGGAGTTCATGGTGATGCCGGTCGGCGCCGCCTCCTACGGCGAGGCGGTGCGCTGGGGCACCGAGGTGTACCACGCCCTGCGGGCCGTCCTGGCCGAGCGGCGGCTGTCCACCGCCGTGGGCGACGAGGGCGGCTTCGCCCCCGACCTGGGCCAGAACGAGGACGCCATCCGCCTGCTGATGGAGGCCATCGAGCGGGCCGGCCGGGCTCCCGGCGAGGAGGTGGCCATCGCCCTCGATCCGGCCACCACCGAGCTGTACCGGGACGGGGTGTACGACCTGGCCGGCGAGGGCCGCCAGCTGTCGGCCGACGACATGGTGGGCTACTGGGTCGACCTGTGCGACCGCTACCCGATCGTGTCGATCGAGGACGGCATGGCCGAGGAGGACTGGGACGGCTGGGCCGCCCTCACCAAGGCCCTCGGCGACCGGGCCCAGCTGGTGGGTGACGACCTGTTCGTCACCAACGTGGAGCGGCTGGAGCGGGGCATCCGGGCCGGCGTCGCCAACTCCATCCTCGTGAAGGTGAACCAGATCGGCACCCTCACCGAGGCCCTCGAAGCCGTGGGCCTGGCCACCCGGTTCGGCTACACGTGCGTGATGTCGCACCGCTCCGGCGAGACCGAGGACGTCACCATCGCCGACCTGGCCGTGGCCACCAACTGCGGCCAGATCAAGACCGGCGCCCCGGCCCGCTCCGACCGGGTGGCCAAGTACAACCAGCTGCTCCGCATCGAGGAGGACCTCCGGGAGGGTGCGGCCTACTGGGGCGCGGCGGCGCTGGCCGGCCGGCGCACGATCGTGGAGCAGGTCGAGGGCCGATGAGGCGGCAGGGCTGGGCGGTGGCGGTGTCGGTGGTGGTGATCGGCGTGCTGTTCGTGGCCGTCTTCCCGACCCGCACCTGGCTGGCCCAGCGCCGGGACCTGGAGGCCACCGAGCGCAAGGTGGCGGTGCTGGCCGCCCAGAACGCCTCCCTCGAGGCCCGGGTCACCCGGCTCAACACCGACGCCGAGATCGAGCGGCTGGCCCGGGAGCAGTACAACCTGGTGCGGCCCGGCGAGGAGGCCTACGCCGTCCTGCCGGCGCCGCCCGTCTCCCGCACCGAGCCGGCGCCGGCCCGGGCCGAGGATGAGCCGGGCTTCTGGGGCCGGCTCTGGGAGGACCTCAGCTTCTGGTAGTCACCCCGATGGTGCCGGCCATGCCGTAGGCCAGATGGCCCGGCAGGTGGCAGGCGAACACGGTGGGGCCCATCTCGGTCGCCGTCCATGTGGTGGTGGCCGACTTCCCGGCCGGCACGCTGACCTCGCCGGCGACGTCGCCGTGGTGGTGAGCCTCCCGGCCCACCTCGTGGCGGCGGTGCACGTCGGGCCCGCCCACGATCAGCTCGTGGTCGATCGGGTCGAGGTTGCGGACCACGAAGCGCACCGTCGTCCCGACCGGCACCGAGACCGAGGCCGGGCTGAAGCGGCTGTGGTGGGCCACCAGTTCGACGGTCCGCGTCGGGCCCTTCGCCGTCCCCGATGCGGGTTCGCCGCCGCCGCCGCCGGCGGTGGCGCCGGCGGCGACGGCGAAGGGGATGGGCACGACGGCCACCACCACGGCCAGCCGTCCCGCCCGGTTCATGCGGGGCATCAGGCGCATCAGGCGCGCCGCCCCAGGGCCACGGCCAATCCGACCAGCAGGGCGCCGGCGCCGGCCAGCGCCACCGGCCACACCGGCCGGTCACCGGACCGGTTGCCCGCGTCGGTGCTCGGGGGCGTCTCGATCGGGCCCCGGTTGGTGGCGTTGCTCACCACCCGGTCGAAGTCGAACCGGGAGGGCTCGCCGCCGGTGGGATGGATGGCCAGGTCGTGGTCCAGGTCGGAGGCGGCCCCGTCCACCCGGAGGTAGGTGAGCCACATGTCCTCCGGCATCCACTCCATGCCCTTGTCGGAGCGGAGGTCGGCCATCAGGGAGTCGCCGGCCTGCTCGCTGCGCTCCTTGACCAGGCCGGGCCCGGCCATCAGGGACGGCTCGCCCTCGGTCAGCAGGAACACGTCGGCCTCCACCCTCTCGGAGGGCTGGCGGCCCAGGGCCAGGATGTTGATGGGCACCCACGGCCGCTCGGTGGGGATGGTGAGGTGGATGGGCGTGCCGTCGCCGATGCCCTGGCCCCGCTCCCGGGCCTCGGTGGCGTCGAAGCGGGCGGCCAGGAAGATGGGGCTCTTCTGGGCGTAGAAGTCGAGCACGGCCGGGGCGTCGGGCGTGAGCTGGAAGCCGTGCTCCCGGGCCCAGTCGCCGACGGCCGTGCCGCCCCCCTCCAGCACGGTGAGGTCGAGGGCGTCGATGCGGGTCTCCAGGAGGACCTTGGCCGGCGCCGGTACGGCGGCGTTGGCGAGGGCCTCGTCGCCGGCCCGTGCCCCGAGGAGCACGGGGTTGACCTCGCGGTCCAGGCGCTGGAGGGTCCAGTCCCCGCCCCGCTCGACCTTGGTGGGCACACCCGGCAGCGGCACTATGGACCCGACCTCGGCCCCGCCGCCGGCGAACTGGAAGCTGGTGACGTAGTGCTCCACCCCGCCGGCGTAGGCGGCCAGGGTGCTGGTGCGCAGCAGGCGGACCGTGCCGTTGGGAGCGACCAGGCCGCCGCAGGCGGCGGCGGGACCAGCGGTGAGGACAGCGGCGGCGAGGGCGATGCCCGCACCGGGGATGAGGGCCAGGAGTTTGCGCATGCCGGTTGGACGGGCCCGGCCGGCCTCTGGTTCCCGCTCCCGCCATCGTTCTGGTCCCGGAACCGGTACCGGTCCGGTACCGGAATCGGGACCAGAACCGATCGGCGGGCGGTCAGGAGGGCGGGTTGCGGCGGCGGGGCTGGGG
>JBOGHQ010000335.1:0-7746 GCA_050744785.1 Acidimicrobiales bacterium
TCCTTCGCCGCCAGCCGGGCCGTTCCGTAGGCATCCATGACCACCTCCAGGGTCATACGCGCCTCACGAAGGTACGGCTCATTCGATCCCAGAGTGAATAGCGCCGGCAAGGCGGATGGACGGCGCGGGGAACGGCTCATCTGGGGCGCCCCGCAGCCGGCGCTCCGGGACGACTCGTACCGGCTGCGCTCGTCGCGTGCATTGGGCACGCTCTGAGGGCGTAGCGCCGATGTCGGCGCCGGCAGGCAGCGTCACCGCCGGACGCGGTGGGTGCGTATCGGCCAGTAATCGACCGTCGCTGCGCGTCTCGTAGAAGCGAACCATCTCTCGCCAGTACTAGAGCAACGCACCCATCGCTCCGATCGTTGCGGCGGCGACGAGCGCCGAACGATGTCCACGAGCCAATCGTCGAGCGCCACCGCGCGCCGGCCACCTTGGTGACCCCCGACCGAGAGCCGATCAAAGTGGCTGTGTCCGGTGGCCGACCCGCTGCTCGCCCACTCCGCCATCACCGCCTGCAGTCGGCGGCGCACCAGCTGGTGCTGGAAGGCGGAGACCGCCCTTCTCGGCGCGACGGTCAGCGGCCCCGGCCCCGCCTCCTGGCCTGCCACACGGCGGCCGCTGCGAGCACCGACCCCACGGGCGTGAGCGCCGGGACGGCCCGGGCGAGCTGCCACTGCAGGCTCCGGTCGCGCGCCTCGTCGTCGAAGATCCCGTGCGCCCCATGGTCACCGGGGAGCGGCTCCCACAGGTAGCTGGGCCGGCCGGGGTCGATGGGGTCGGGCAGCTGCTGGGCTTCGTAGTTCGTCCGGGCCAGGTACCGGTCGACCAGGCCCGGCACGAGGCGCGACGCCCAAACGAGTGGTGCCGTCGGGGCGCCGACGTAGATCTCGCGGCGCGGGTGTGCGGCCGCCCACACGATCGCCCGGGCGGCGACGTCGGGCTGGTAGACGGGCGGCACGGGCCGGGGGTGGCGGCGCAGCGTCGTCTTCACCCAGCCGAACTGCGGGGTGTTGAGCCCGGGCAGCTGGACCAGCGAGATCTTGACCCGGCTGCCGTCGTGGCGCAGCTCGGTGCGCACGGCGTCGGTGAACCCGCGAACGGCGTGCTTGGCCGCGCAGTAGGTCGCCTGCATCGGGATGGCCCGGTGGGCGAGCGCCGAGCCGACCTGCACGATGACGCCCCGGTCGCGCGATCGCATCCGGCGAAGGGCGGCCAGCGTGCCGTGGACGTACCCGAGGTAGGTCACCTCGGTGACGCGGCGGAACTCGTCCGCCGTCGTCTCGGCCACCGGCGCCAGCACCGCCGTCATGGCGTTGTTGATCCAGACATCGATGGGCCCGAGGTCGTCCTCGACCCGTCCGGCGGCCGCTTCGACGCCCTCGGCATCGGCCACGTCGACCGGCACGGCACAGGCACGGACTCCGGCCGCCTCCAGCTCTCGACGGGTGGCCTCCAACCCGTCGATGCCGCGGGCGAGCAGGCCGACACGGTCGCCCTTGGCCGCGAACGCCCGAGTGGTGGCCCTCCCCACGCCGGCCGACGCGCCGGTGACGACGACGACGCGGCCGGTCACTGCCGCCCCCACCGCAGCGCCGCGTAGCGCCCGAGCCGCCACGCCCACAGCCCGGCCGGGCCCCACCGTGCCCGCCGCTCGGCCGCGTCGAGGATGTAGAGGGCTCGTGCCGCTTCGATGTGGGACCACAGCAACGGGACGTTGCCTAGGCTGGCGCCCGACACGGGGTCGACCTCCTCGGCCAGGAGGCGCGGGAGCCGGGCGCACAGGGCCTCGAGGCGCTCCTCGGCCTCGTCCACGCGCCCGACGGCGGCCAGGCCCGAGACGGCCCACCAGGCCATCGGCACGAAGGCACCCTCCCGCCCGGCGAAGCCATCGGTGGCGTCGGGCTCGGAGCGGTACACGAAGGGGTAGGCGTCGAGGTCGCGGAGCACGGAGTCGACGATGGCGTGGGCCCGTGGATCCCGCCGGGAGACCATCCCGAACAGCGGGGCCATGAGCGACGAGGCGTCCGCACGTGATGGACCGTCGTAGCTCTGGGGAAGCCGCCCGTCGGCCCCAAGGGCGCTCAGAACGCGGTCACGGGCGCGGGCGCGCGCCCGCTTCCAGTCGCCGCGCCGAGCGAGGGGCCGCCATCCCCTGGCGATCCACACGGCGCGGTCGAGGCCGAGCCAACGCCCCAGGTCGGCGCTGACGAGGCGCTGAGGCTGGCGCAGCTCCCAGATCCCGCTGGTGGCGTCGACCAGCGCCTTTGCCAGATGGTCGGCGATGCGACGGGTCATCGACCACGTGGCATCGTCCAGGGAGCCGCCGGTCTGCAGGTAGACCGACACCGCTTCGAGGACCATGCCGAGCGCGTCGTACTGCACCTGGCCGGCCGCGCTGTTCCCCACCCGTACCGGGAGTGATCCGGCCCAGCCGGCCACACCGTCGACCTCGCGTTCTTCCGGAACGGCGTCACCCCGTACCGTCGTCACCGGCGCGTCGGGAATGGCCTCCCCTGCCACGCGGCGCACGAAGGCGAGATACCGCTCGGCCATGCCGCGCTCGCCGAGCAGTGCCGCCACCGAGACGGCCAGCGCGGCGTCGCGCAGCCAGCTGAAGCGGTAGTCGAACTGGCGGTCTGCCCCCGGCGCCTCGGGCAGGGAGGTCGTGGGGGAGGCGATCACCGCGCCGGTGGGCTCGTAGGTGCACGCCCGCAACACGGCCAGGGCGTCGCGAGCACGCTCCGGGTGGCGGCGGGGGAGCCGCGCCGCAAACAACGCTGCCTCGGCCTCTTCCTCAGCCGTCAAGGCGAGGGTCACCATCTCGTCAATGCCGGGCAGTGCCGCCGTCGCGCCGACGACGACAGCCAGCCCTGCCCAGGTGGCCCCGGCGTCGATCGCCGTCCAGAGGTGGCGGCCATCGACGCGGTGCGCTCCGCCGACCACGACGACGTCCACCTCACCCACACGGGCGGTGGATTCGCGCCACTCGCCCCGCTCGGCGTCGAAGCCGCCGACACTGAGCCGGTGGTGCAACGCCACATCGCTCCCCGGGCTGCGAGCCAACCGCAGGAGGACCTCGGCCCCGCCGGCTCGCACCAGGGCGTCGAGGATCTCGACCCGACCCAGGGCGGTAGCGAGCAAGGTTCGCATGACCGGTCCCGCGGGCGGGCCTCCGGCCCGGGCCATGCGGGCGCCGATCCACTGCGCCGATCCGCCCGTCGGATCGAGCAGCGACCACAGCAGCGGCGGCGAGTCACAGGCCGGGGCGCACCACCAGTCGAGGTGCCCGTCGGAGCGCAGGAGGGCCATGCTGTGGCCGTTCGAGAGCATGCGGTGGGCGTCGATGGCCGGCGGCACCGGCGACGCCTCGGTTGCGGGTGCGGCTTGCGCCTTCAGGCTCAGGGGCTCAGCGCCCACGCCGCAGCGTCCGCCACGCCTGGCGGGCCTCCGGCGCCGCCTGGGGCGCCGCAGCCAGGCCCGCGGCGACGGCGAGGAGGCACCAGGAGCAGAACCGGCGGTGCTTGGTCCCCTGCTCAAGGGTGAGGTACACGCCGTAGGCGGCGTCGCCCAGCGTCTTGGCCAATAGGGCGATGGGGATCCAGGGCCGGGTCTCGGACCGCGTCGCCGTTCCCAGCCCAACGAGCACAAGCGTGGCGGCGTTGGAAGCCAGGCCCAACGCGGCATCAGGGGTCAACAGGTAGCGGTAGGCCTCCCCCGATGCGTCGACGGCCTCGGCGTCGAAGGGTCGGACCCGCGGCTCGGGCGGTCGCCGGATGAGGCCGAACTGGTACGCGGCCACGACGCCGAGCGAAGCCATCCCGCCGAGGCTGAGCCCTGCGATGCGCCGGCGCCGGTCGAGGAACGAACCTTCGCCCCGGCGGAGGGCGTCGCTCACCGCCTCCGCTCCAGTCGAGGTGTTCCGCCCGACGCCGCCGTCGGAGCCTCGGACATCGGCCGCCGGCGGGCCCGCGGGCCTGTTCCGGATGGGTGAATCCGCTCGGCCTGCCATAGCTCGTCCTTTCCTCGTGTGGATCAGCGGGACTCCCCAACCGCGGTCGCTGGCGACGAGCCCCATGACCTCGTGACGTCACCGGAGTCCCAGGCCACGCTCGCCGTCGCGGTCACCGGACACCTACCCGCACCCAACGGCTGTGATGCCAGGAATGTCTGCCGGGAGACAGACATCGGCGGGCCAGTCCGGGCCGTGATGACGCGTCTTCGACCGTCGGGAACCAGACGACCACGCTCATGCCGGGCGTGCGCATCGACGCGCCCCGCGGACGAGTTGGAGGTGGACGACCTCTCCACATCGGAATCGGATCAACCGTCCCAGACCACTTGCGTGGACGCGCCGGGTGAAGGGCAAGGGGCGACTCGTCCCTGATCGCTACGCGTCGACGGCGTCGAACCCGGATGAGGCAAGGGTCTCCTTGAGCTGCTCCTGGCCCACCACGGCGGGCTCGTAGCGCACCGAGACCCGCTTCTGCGGCACCTTCGGGCGGACGTCCTTGACGCCCGCCATGGGGCTGAGCGCAGATGTGATCTTCGAGGCGCAGCCGTCGCAGTGCATGGAGGGGATGAGGAACTCCGCCTCGGCGAGGCTCGTCGTCGGCAGCTCCTCGTCCCCGCGCTCGAGGTCGACGCGCCGGATCCGCAGGGTGTTCAAGAGGATGGCGAAGATGCTGACCAGCATCCAGGTGATGGCGAGCCCTGGCGTGACCAGGCCCGCGGCGGCCAACGCCATGCCGACGATGTTGAACAGCACCGCCACGGCGACGTTGCCGGTCAGGGCCCGGTAGGCCTCCTTGCCGAGGATGAGCGATCCCACGAGGTCGTCGAGGCGATCGCTCATCAGGATGACGCCGGCCGACTCGATGGCCACGTCGGTGCCGGCCGCGATGGCGATGCCCACGTTCGCCTGCACGAGGGCGGGGGCGTCGTTGATGCCGTCGCCGACCATCGCAACGTTCCGCCCCGAGGCCTGAAGTTCCTCGATGGCCGCCACCTTCTCGTCGGGGAGCAGCTCGGCGCGCACCTCGTCGATGCCCAGGTCCCGGGCGATGGCCTCGGCCACCGGACGGGCGTCTCCGGTGAGCATCACCGTGCGGATGCCCCGCTGGCGCAGCTTGGCGACGGTGCGGGCCGCTCCCCGCCGAGGCGTGTCCTGCAGAGCGAGGACGCCGAGCACCCGTCCTGCCCGGGCCACGACCACCACGGTCTTGCCGGCCTGCGACAACGACGCCACCGACGACCGCAACTCGGCGGGAAGCGACACGCCCTGGTCCTCCATGAAGGACGGCTTGCCGGCGAGGATCTCCTCTCCACCGGCCCTGGCCGTGACCCCCCGGCCGGGGACGGCACGGAACGACTCGACGGGGCCGGCCACGGCCCCGTCGCGCTGCGCGTAGAAGCCGATGGCCTGGCCAACGGGGTGCTCGGAGGGGCCCTCGACGGCGGCGGCCGCCGCCAGCAGCTCGACCCGGCTGGCAGCTGTGGCAACGACGTCGGTGACCGTTGGCCGGCCGTAGGTCAACGTGCCCGTCTTGTCGAACACCACGGTGTTGACCCGGGACAGCTCGTGGAACACCTCGCTGGCCTTGACGAGCAGGCCGATGGAGATCCCCTCGCCGCCGGCGATGGCGGCCAGCATGGGGGTGGTGATGCCGAGGGCGCAGGGGTAGCCCATGATGACGGTGGTCAGCAGGGCCAGGGTGGCGTCGTGCAGGTCGCCGGTCACGACCGCCCAAGCCGCGAAGGCCGCACCGGCGACGGCGAACACGACCGGCCCGTAGTAGTTCATCAGGCGGTCGGCCAGCAGCTCGATCGGGGCCTTGCGCTCGGCGATGTGGCTCATCAGCCGGACGATCTGGGCCAGGAACGACTCCTCACCCACCTTCGTCACCTGCACCTCGAGGGCGCCGTCGAGGTTGAGCGTGCCCCCGATGACCTCGTCGCCGGCCGTCTTGGCCGACGGCGAGGACTCGCCGGTGAAGCTCGACTGGTCGACGCTGGCGGCGCCGGCCACCACCTCGCCGTCGAGGGGGATCCGTTCGCCGGGTCGCACGACCACTACCTCGCCGACCGACACCTCGGTGGTGAGGACGTCGACGATCTGGCCGCCGCGCAGGACGCGAGCCTCGGGCGGTTGCAGCGAGAGGAGCTTGCGCACCGCCTCGGCCGCCTTCTTGCGGGTGTCGAGCTTGAAGAAACCGAAGAACAGGTGCAGCGCCATGAGGAGGCTGGCCACCGGGAAGAAGTTGGGCCAGTCGTCGTCGAGCAGCGACGCCACCCCCACCGCGAACGAGCCCCACGCCGCCGTGGAGAGCAGCACGTTGGCGTTGATCACCCGCTGGCCGGCGGCCATGGCGCTCTTGCGCAGGATGGGCCAGCCCACCCACACGAGGACGAAGGCGGCCACCACCAGGCTGAACCAGGTGCGGGTGCGTTGCGCCAACCGCAGCACGTTGAGCGGGTCGACGAGGACGTCGACGGCGGCCAAGGCCAAGGCGAGTCGCCCGCGGCGCTTGATCAACGAGTAGATGGCCGCGTCGGTCTGGTACTGCTGCACCTCGGTGGCGGCCACGTTGTAGCCGAGCCGCTCCACGGCAGCCGCTATCTCGTCGCGACCAGTCCGGGCCGTGTCGCTCTCCACCACCACCACGCCGTGGACGAGGTTGACCATGACGTTGCCCACGCCGGGATAGCGCTTGAGCGCCTTCTCCACGCTCATCGTGCAGAACGAGCACATGAGTCCCGAGACCTTCAGCTGGACGGTTTCCACTGCCATGGCCTCACTCCTCGTCGCACGCGGCACGGCCGGTCAGGTCGTCACGTCACACCATAAACCTTCCATTCGACTGGAAAGTCAAGCCTCCACGACCGGCCCGGTGGGCGGGCGTCGCCCGATCCGGACGTGCTCGATCAGTCGGCAGTAGGCGCCGGACGCGGCCCCCACCCGGTCTGCGTCGGCCTCGAGCCGGCGGAGCTCCTCGCGCAGGCGGCGCATGTCGTCGATCTTCTGGTCCAGCTCGGCCACCTGGCGTTGCAGGAGGCCCCGCACGTGGCTGCACGGCTGCTCGCCGCGGTCTCGGAAGGCGATGATCTCGGCGATCTCGTCGAGGGCCAGTCCGATCCGCTGCGCCGTCTTGACGAACTGCAGCCGCTGGAGGTCCTCCGACCCGTAGTCCCGGTAGCCCGAGGCGGTGCGCGCCGGCTCGGGGAGAAGGCCGATCGACTCGTAGTACCGGATCGTCTTGGGGTTTATCGCCAGGGCTCCGGCCAGCTCTCCGATGCGCATCGCTCTGGAACCTCCTTCCGCTACCTGCGGTTTGCGGGCGGTGGCCACCACCTTAACCTTCCATTCAACAGGAAGGCTGGTGGGCCTGCGGCCGGCCGGGGCGGCACAGCCGACCGCCGAGCCTGCCGGGAGGGTTGCCAGCCGATGAGGGCGGTGGTGAAGGCGTTGACCTTCCAGCCGCTAGTAGGCCTACCGGTGTGCCCGGGCACACCCGACGGGGCGAGTGCTGGCGCGAGATCTCGGAGGCCGAGATGGGGGATGCTGGGGGTGGCGGCGTGGCTGGTGAGCGAGGGCCACGTGCCCTCGAACCTCAACTCGGCGACCACGGTGGCCGGGCTCGGGGTCGGGATGTTCCTGAGTGCCAGGCTGGCGCGCTCAGCCGACCAGCGGGCGGCCTGGCTCTACACCGGAGCGCTGACGGCAGTGAACGCCGGCATCGGCTACTA
>JBOGHQ010000336.1:0-5851 GCA_050744785.1 Acidimicrobiales bacterium
GCGCCGGCGTGGCGGCGGCCCGGCTGCTGGCGGGCGGGCGGGACGCGGCCTCCGCAGGCGTGGCGGCCGGGGCCGGCGTGGCGGCCGGGGCCGGCGCCTCCGCAACCGTGGTGGGCTGCTGGACCGGCGTGGGCGCCGGAGCTGGGCTGGGCTGGGCCACGACCGGAGCAGGGGCCGGTGCGACGGCGCCGGTGACCTCGAAGGCGTAGTTGCTGATGGAGTAGGTGTCGAGACCGGCCCGCTTCTGGGTTGCGGTCACCTGGTGCCAGCCGGGCTGGGCGGCATTGGGGACGGTGATCCGCTGCGTGAACGCGCCGGACTCGTCGGGTGTCACTTGGGCCAGCGGCTGGCCGTTGGCGCCGCCCCACCGCACGTCCACGGTGGCCGAGCCGGGCTGGCCCTCGAAGCCCGTGCCCACCACGTCGACGCCGGTGCCGACCTCACCCCGCGCCGGCCGCACATCGATGCGGCCGCCGGTGGCACCGCAGGCAAATGCTGGAGCGACGACCAGCACGGCCATCACCAGCGCCCCACCTGCGAACCCCAGGCCCCGCTTGCCCGTCAACCCCCTGAGCCTCATGACCACCTCACTCTCTAACGCCGCGCACAGCCCGGTACAAGTGTGCCAGGAACCGAGCTCCGGCACTAGACCCAGACGCGCTCCGCCCCGCAACGTCGAAGCCTTGGGGCTGACCTAGTGCGGCCGGCCGCTGGACGGGACGGACGGCCGGGGCCCGCCTGCCAGGCGGGCCCGCTCCTCCATGGCCGGGCCGGCCACAACGGCGGCCGAGAACCGGACCAGGTCGTCCTCGCGAAGCGTCTCCCGCTCGATCAGGAGAGCGGCCAGCTCATCGAGGATGCCGCGGTTGTCGGACAGCACGGCGGTGGCCCGGGAGAACGCCTCGTCGCCCAGCCGGGCGATCTCGACATCGATCTTGGCCGCCACCTCGGCGGAGTAGTCCGGATCGAGGCGCCCGTCGTCGAGGAAGGGGCCGGCCGACGGCACGCCGAGCGTGCGGCGGCCCAGCTCCTCGCTCATCCCCAGCTCGCACACCATGCGGCGGGCCAGGGTGGTGGCCCGCCGCAGGTCGTTGCCACCGCCGTTGCTGGGCTGGCCCAGCGCCAACTCCTCGGCTGCGACGCCTCCCATGAGGACGGCCAGGCGGTCCTTCATCTCCTCCCGGCTGACGACGAACCGCTCCTCGTCGGGGGTCATCTGGGTGAAGCCGCCCACCCGCCCCCGGCTCACGATGGAGATCTTGGTGACCGGGCCTGCCGCCGGCGTGGTCCACCCGACGATGGCATGCCCGGCCTCGTGGTAGGCGAGGGTGCGCTTCTCATCCTGGGACAGCACGTGGGTGCGGCCCTCGCTGCCGGTCATGATGCGCTCGACGGCCCGCTCCAGTTCGGGCTGGTTGATCGTGCGGCCTCCGTGGCGGGCGGTGAGGAGGGCGGCCTCGTTGAGCACGCTGGCCAGGTCGGCCCCGGTGAAGCCCGGCGTCTGGGCGGCCAGCCGGCCCAGGTCGACCGAGGGGTCGAGCGGCTTGCCGCGCGCGTGCACCTTCAAGATCTCCAAGCGCCCACTGCGGTCCGGGCGGTCAACCACGACCTGACGGTCGAAGCGGCCCCGGCGTAGGAGGGCAGGGTCCAAGACGTCGGGGCGGTTGGTGGCACCCACCAGGACGACGCCGGTGTCGCGTTCAAAGCCGTCCAGTTCCACCAGGAGCTGGTTGAGGGTTTGATCGCGCTCGTCCTGGCCGGCAGCCGCGCCCGCCACGCGCGAGCGGCCCACCGCGTCCAATTCGTCGATGAACAGGATGGCCGGCGCCCGCTCCCGAACCTGGCGGAACAGGTCCCGCACCCGGGCCGCGCCCACGCCCACGTACATCTCCACGAAGTCGGTGCCGGACATGGAGAAGAACGGCACACCGGCTTCGCCGGCCACGGCCCGGGCCAGGAGAGTCTTGCCGGTCCCGGGCGGCCCGACCAGCAGGATGCCGCGGGGCGCTTCGGCCCCGAGCTGCTGGAAGCGCTCCGGCGCCATGAGGTAGTCGCGCACCTCGCGCACCTCGTTGATGGCCTCGTCCAGTCCAGCCACGTCGGCGAAGGTGACCGATCGGTCGGCTGCTCCCCGCCGGGCGGCTGCCTTGAGGAATGGGCTGGCCCCCGACCCGCCCCGCATGAGCAGGAAGAACATCAAGAAGGCGGAGACGATGATGAGGGCGGGCAGGATGTAGGTCGCCGGCTCGAGCAGGGACTTCAGTTCCTGCTGGTCGATGTCGAGTGGCGTACCCAGAGCCAGTGCGTTCTCGAGGAACAGGCTCTGGTACTCCTGCGAGGACGGGAGCCCGGTCCAGTACTCCCTGCCGTCGGCCACGAACAGCACTCGGCTGTCCTGGTTGAGCAGGACGGCCCGCTCGATCTCGCCGGAGTCGCTCAGCTCCAGGAATCGGCCCAGGCTGGCCTCCTCGCCCGCGCTGCGGGGGAGGGTGAGGTACATCAAGGTGGCGTAGACGGCCAGCAGGAGGGGGATGCACATCCCCACCCAGAAGACCGGCTTTCTGTAGAAGGGCCGTCTTGTCGGCCGGCTGGACAAACGAGCCTCCCGGAGCGCCAGCGGACCACGCCCGGCGTGCGATCCCGTGGGTCGATGGTAGCGGACGGGCCCCTCCCCTCCGTCGGCGCGAAGGACCCGCCGGTAGATGACGGGTGACATCTATTGAAGGAAGAAGCTGGAGTCTCTAGGGTCTCCGCCATCCGGGGACCAGGTGCGTGGGAGCGTCGTTGGTGATGTCCTTGCACCCGGCGCGGCCCGGGCCACCTGCCCCGAGCCATGGGGCTGTTCTGGAGGCACGTCGAGATGACGCACCACAACGGTCCTGGATTCGGCCAGCGGGGACGGGCAGCAGGGGTCGCGGTCGCGGTCGCAGCCGCGCTGGCGGCACCGCTCGCGGCCATCCCGGCGGCCGGCACCACGACGGCCGCGGCTGAGCCGGCCGTCACGGCGGCCACCCACACCGGTGCCGCCCTGCGGCTGGTGGGCCGCCACGATCTGGGTGGCGCCGGCCTCAACGGCGACGTGGCCACGCTGGGCACCACCGTCATCGTCGCCGCCGGCGTGGTGGTCGACACCGGCGACCACACCGAGCGCTACAACCCCATCCCCTGCTTCCCGGCCATGAGCGTGAAGATCGTGGATGCCGCCGACCCGGCCAACCCCAAGGTGGTGGCCACCATCGGCCTGCCCACCGGCGTGGCCGCCATCGACGTGGACGCCCTTCGGGTCGCCACACCGTCGTTCACCGGGGACCTGCTGGCGGTGGCCCTCGACGACGGGCCATCGCACCAGGGCCCGAGCGCCTGCACGCCCAGCACGGCCACCAACCCCCGAGGGGTGGCCTACTACGACATCTCCACCCCGGCCAGCCCGCAGTTCCTGGGCCGCTACGAGGCCGACATCGAGACGGCACCCGCCGACGCGCCGCCCTGCGGCCCTCCCTCGGCCACCAACCGTTGCGCGGTGGGCCAGCACTCCGTGCACCTGGTGCAGCGGGCCGACGGCAAGGTGCTCTCCGTGTCCAGCGAGCCCCTGGCGTCCCATCCCGTGGTGAACGCCGTCAACGGCGACCTGCGCATCGTCGACGTCACCAACCCCCGCAGCCCCACCCTCATCGGCGCCTGGCCACCGCTGGGCAGCCGGCCCTCGCCCTTCTCCACCAACGGGTGCCGGCGGTTCAACAACAACCACCACGCCATCACCGATGAGACCGGTACCCGTGCCCACGTGGCGTACATGGACGACGGGCTGTTCAACCTCGACATCTCCAACCCGGCGGCGGTGAAGATCGTGGGCCAGTTCGACTACCCCACCGACCGGGCCTTCGAGGGCAACGCCGCCTACGTGACCACCGGCGAGGTGGGCGGCCGCAGCCTGGCCCTGCTGTCCGAGGAGGACTGGGTGGCGCCCACCACCCGGCTGCGCATCGACCAGCCGGCGTCGCTGGCCGGCATCAAGTTCGCCTGCGAGAACATGGCCACCCTCTTCGACGTCGACGACAACGCCCAGATCTTCCGGCGGCCGGGTGCCCAGGTGGCAGCGCCGATCGTCTACGTGGGGCGGGGCTGCCCGGCCCGGGGCAACCCGGTGGGCACCATCCCCGCCGACCCGTACCTGTCCGACGGGGCCGGGAAGATCGTGGCCGTCGACGGCCTCCGGTACGACCCCTACCAGGGCGGCCTCAGCTCCACCAGCTGCAACTTCCCGGCTCGCCTGGCACGGGCTCAGGCCGAAGGGGCGGTAGGCCTCATCTATCTGCACCGCCAGAGCGCTCCCTTCCAGGCCACGCCGCTCGGCATCTCCTACGCCGGCAACGGCATCGGCGTCGACATCCCCGGCATCGCCATCGACGAGCCCGACGGCGATGCCCTGCGGACCACGCTGTGCCCCTCGGTGGCCGGCGGCGTGTGTGCGGGCGGGCCGACCGGGTCGGGCGCCATGGTGGACACGCCGGGCGAGTGGGGCGGCCTGCGGGTCCTCGACAACTCCAACCCGGCTGCGCCCGCCTCGATGTCGGTGTACCGCACGGCCCGGTCCCAGCTCTTCCCGCCACCGGACCTGGGCGTCTACTCGGTGGGCCACGTGGAACTGCGCGGCAGCCTCGCCTACGCGGCGTGGAACGCCGACGGGCTTCGCGTCCTCGACGTCTCCAACCCCTCCTCGCCGGTGGAGGTGGCCTCCTTCGTCCCGCCGGACACCAAGGACCCCCAGAACACCTACCCGGCCAAGGCCCAGGTGGTGGGGGTGGGCACCATCCCCGGCCACGTCGTCATCAGCGACATGAACTCAGGCCTGTACGTCCTCGCCATGGGCGCCGGGTACTGGTCGGCGGCCGCCGACGGCGGCGTGTTCGCCTTTGGGGCGGCCGACTTCCACGGCTCCATGGGCGGTACCCGCCTGAACCGTCCGGTCGTGGGCGTGGCGCCGGCGCCGTCGGGCAAGGGGTACTGGCTGGTGGCCTCCGACGGGGGTGTGTTCGCCTTCGGTGACGCCGCCTTCTTCGGCTCCACCGGCGCCCTGACGCTCAACCGGCCCATCGTGGGCATGGTGCCCACGCCGTCGGGCAAGGGGTACTGGCTGGTGGCCTCCGACGGCGGTGTGTTCGCCTTCGGCGACGCCGCCTTCTACGGCTCCACCGGCGCCCTCCGCCTGAACTCGCCGGTGGTGGGGATGGCGGCCACGCCGTCGGGCAAGGGCTACTGGCTGGTGGCCGCCGACGGCGGGGTCTTCGCATTCGGCGACGCCGCCTTCCGGGGGTCCACGGGTGCCATCAGCCTCAACCGTCCCGTGGTCGGCATGGCCACCACGCCCAGCGGGCGGGGCTACCAGCTGGTGGCCGCCGACGGCGGGGTCTTCGCCTTCGGCGACGCCCAGTTCTTCGGCTCCACGGGCGGCATCCCCCTCAACTCACCGGTGGTCGGCGTCCGGGCCACGCCGTCGGGGCGGGGCTACTGGATGGTCGCCGCCGACGGCGGCATCTTCGCCTTCGGCGACGCCAGCTTCGTGGGCTCCACCGGCGCCATCCGGCTCAACTCGCCGGTGGTGGGGATGGCCGCCGTGCCGAGATGAGCCGCCTGGATCCTGTGACCACAAACGTTCGCCCCGTCTGACCGAGCCGCGGTCCGGGGCCGCTGGCGCCGCCGCAGGCGGCCTCCACGGTTGCGGACCACCGAGACCGACGGGCGGAGGCGGCGCGAGCTCCGCTCGCCCGCCGGGGCTCGATCATCTTCGACCGAATGGAGAGAGCGAAGCGAACGAATGAGGTCGAGGCGGCGCTGCCCCCTCGTCAGCCGT
>JBOGHQ010000337.1:0-3779 GCA_050744785.1 Acidimicrobiales bacterium
CCCGAGGGCCCGCAGGAGCAGGGCCACGCCGTCCAGCAGCCACTCCCCCACCCCCGACGGGCGGCGGGCGGCCGAGGGCGGCGCCGGGCGGCGGCGGCGCCACCACCTCATGACGGTCCCGACGGCCCCATTCGGGCCAGCAGCTGGCGCCGCAGGTGATCGAGCATCGAGATGGTGGCGAACTGGCGGATGCGCTCCCGGTCACCGGGCAGGCGCCGGTGGACAACCTCGGTGGACCCGTCCAGGCACAGCCCGAAGAACACCGTTCCCACGGGCATGCCGTCCTGCTCGGCCGGGCCGGCCACGCCGGTGACCGACAGACCGACATCGGCGCCGAGGCGCTTGGCCGCCCCCTCGGCCATGGCAGCCGCGGCCGGCTCGGACACCACCGGCCCCTCCGGCACGTCCAGCAGGTCGAACTTCGCCTCTGACGCGTAGGACACGATCGAGCCGCGGAACCAGTCGCTCGAGCCCTCCACGTTCACCAGCCGTGAGGCGACCAGCCCGCCGGTCATGGACTCGGCCAGCCCAAGGGTCAGCCCGGCGTCCTCCAGCAGGGCGCCCACGGCCGCCTCCATGGTGTCGTCGTCGACGCCGAACACCAGGTTGCCGAGGAGGGCCCGCAGCTCGGCGTCCTCGGCCTCCACCATGGCCAGCGCCTCCTCGCGCGTCCGCGCCTTGGCGGTGATGCGGATCTTGATCCCCTCCACGCCGCTGGCCAGGAAGGCCAGGGTGGGGTTCCCCACCGCGTCGAGCGCCTCCAGCCTCGGCGCCACGCGCTCGGCCAGCGTGGACTCGGACAGCCCCCACGTCCGTACCAGGCGCGACACGATCGTCGACCTGGTGCCGGCCCGGGCGGCCAGGTCCGGGATGACGGCCCGGTGGGCCATGTCCCGCAGCTCCTCGGGCACGCCGGGCACGGCGTAGACCACCTTGTCGCCCACCGGGCAGATGAGCCCCGGTGCGGTGCCTCGCGTCTGGGGGATGACGGTGGCGCCGCGGGGCACGTCGGCCTGCCCCTCGTTGCTGGCCGCCATCTCCCGCCCCCGGGCCTCGAAGAGCGAACGGATGCGGTCCAGCACCTCCTCGTCCCGCTCCAGGGGCACGCCCATGACCGAGGCGATGGCGTGCCGGGTGACGTCGTCCTGGGTCGGGCCCAGCCCGCCGGACACGATCACCGCGTCCGACCGCTCCAGGGCGATGCGCAGCACGGAGGCGATCCGCTCGACGTTGTCGCCGACCGTGGTGTGGAAGTGGCAGTCGATGCCGGCCGCGGCCAGCCGCTCGGACAGCTCTGCGGAGTTGGTGTCGACGGTCTGGCCCAGCAGCAGCTCCGTGCCGACCGCGATCAGCTCACACCGCATCGGCGGGTGGGACCAGTTGCTCGGTGGACACGCGGCGGGCGTCGAGCAGGTACTGGGCGCCGGTGACCATGGCCAGCGCCACCCCGGCCCACAGCAGGGCCTTGGCCAGCGGTACCACGTCCTCGGCGGGCAGGAGGGCGAAGGCCACCGCGAGCTGCTGGACCACCGTCTTCACCTTGGCCCACCACCGGGCAGGCACGGTGATGCCCTGGCGGCCCACCACGGTGCGGTAGACGCTGATGGCGACCTCCCGGACCGCGATCAGGGCCACCGGCAGCCACCAGAAGACGCCCTTGGCCACCAGTGCGAACAGTGCGCCGAGCACGAGGACCTTGTCGGCCAGCGGATCGAGGAAGGCGCCGGAGCGGGTGACGCCCTGGCGCCGGGCCAAATAGCCGTCCACCCAGTCGGTGAGGCACAGCAGGACCCAGAAGGCCAGCGCGGGCCACGACGCACCGTCGTCGAGGATGATGGCCAGCAGGGCCGGCGTGACCAGCACTCGGGCCACCGTGACCGCGTTGGCCGGGGTGGCCAGCGCGGACGGTCCGAAGGGGATGGCGGACACGGGTTCCCCCTACGCGGCCTCGGCCTCGAGGTCCGGCCCCTCCGCGCCAGTGGCCACCACGGTGGCCACCTCGCCTACCGCCAGGTGGGCCGGGACCCGCACGACGCCGTCGATCTCGGGGGCCTCCCGGTGGCTGCGGCCCTCGCCGGGCCGGTCCACCAGGACCTCCATCTTGCGGCCGACCAGGTCGAGCCGGCGGGACGCGGTGATGGCGTCCTGGAGCTCACCGACCTCCGCCAATCGCTCCCGCACCAGCGCCGGCGCCACCTCGCCGTCCAGGCCGGCGGCGTAGGTGCCCTCCTCCTCGGAGTAGGCGAAGAAGCCGCACCAGTCGAGCTGGGCCTCGTCGAGGAAGCGCAGGAGCAGGTCGTGGTCGGCCTCGGTCTCGCCGGGGTAGCCCACGATGAAGCTGGACCGAAAGGTGGCCTCGGGCCAGCTCCGGCGGATGGCCTCGACCCGCCGCAGGAACCGCTCGCCGTCACCCCACCGCCGCATGCGGCGCAGCAGCCGGCGGGACACGTGCTGCAACGACAGGTCGAAGTAGGGCACGCCGGTGGCGCCGATGGCATCGACAAGGTCGTCGGTGAGATCGGACGGGTACAGGTACAGCAGGCGGGCCCGCTCCACCCGCTCCGCCACGGCCCGCACGAGCGGCACGATGGCGCCGGCCCCCACGCCGGCCAGGTCCTTCCCGTAGGACGCGAGGTCCTGGGCGACGAGGACGATCTCCTTGGCCCCCAGCGCCTCCACCTCCTCCAGCACCGCCTCGACGGTACGGGAGCGCTGCCGGCCCCGGAACGACGGGATGGCGCAGAAGCCGCAGCGGCGATCGCAGCCCTCGGCCACCTTGACGTAGGCCCACGGCGCCGACGCCGGCGGCCGGGGCAGGTTGAGCAGGTCGAGCTTGGCGGCGTCCCGTGCCGGGCCCGCGGTCAGGGTGACGGGCACGCCGAAGCCGGCCACCAGGTCGGCCTCGGGCAGCGCCTGGGCCAGCTCGTCGCCGTAGCGCTCGGCCAGGCAGCCGGTGACCACCAGGCGGGCGCCGTCGGCCTTGGCGCCGGCCAGCGCCAGGATGGTCTCGACCGACTCCTGGCGGGCGGCCTCGATGAAGGCACAGGTGTTCACCACCACCACGTCGGCCTCCGCCGGCGAGGCGGCCGGCGCCATGCCGTCGGCGGCCAGCGTGCCCACCAGCTTGTCGGAGTCCACCTGGTTCTTGGGGCAGCCGAGGGTCTCCACCCAGTAACGCCCGCGCATCCTGGCAATGTACCGCCCGCCCCTCGCCCGGGCGCCCCGGCGCCGGGCGGTCACTACGATCGCCGCATGGCCACCGCCGTCCCGTCCCCGTCACCCAACCCCAACGCCCTGCGCTTCCAGCTCGACACCACCCTGCCGGCGACGCTCAGCTGCAACAGCGCCGCCGATGCAGAAGCGCACCCGTTCGCCAAGGAGGTCTTCGCCGCACCGGGCGTGGCCGCCATCTTCGGGGTCAACGACTTCGTCACCGTGACCCGCAGCGCCGGCGCCGAGTGGGGCCCCATCGTCGAGGCCGTGCAGGCCGCCGCCTCGGCCCACTTGTAGCGCCTCGACCTCATTCGTTCGCTTCGCTCTCTCCATTCGGTCGACTGATCGCGCTCCGGCGGGCGAGCGGAGCTCGCGCCGCCTCCGCCCTGTCCATTCTCGGTGGTCCGCAGCTGTGGAGGCCGCCTCCGGCGGCGCCAGCGGCCACGGACCGCGGCTCGGTCAGACGGGGCGAAGGTTTGTGGTCACCGCGCTAGGCGCCGAGGGCGCGAGCCCTTCCGGGCGCCCGCAGGACCCGCTGCTGGGGACCCTCGCCCAGCAGGTTGGAG
>JBOGHQ010000338.1:0-1507 GCA_050744785.1 Acidimicrobiales bacterium
CTGACCGACGTGCCTCACACCCCTCGGATACTGCGATGGCACGTGGCCTTTGGGCAACGCGACTCACGTGCCAGAGGAGGGGATCCCACCCCGAGATAACGAGGGCGCGCGCCCACCCATCGGGCGACGACGCGTCGGCGATGGCGGCGAAGCCGGGCCGGCCGTCGAGCGCCGGACCGACGATCGGCGGCCACACGTTCCCCGTGGCCGGGTCGACCCGGCCCTGGCCGTGGCGCGATTCAGCCCAGAAGACGGCGGCGATCACCTGCCAGGGCAGGCCCTCGCACGCCGCTGCCGCCCCCTGGTAGATCTCGACCAGGCCGGGCGGGATCTCGGCCCGCGCCTCGGCGGACGGAGCCGCGGGGCTGAGCGCCTGGTCCGCTGCCTCGATGCCGGCCAGACCGGCGACGGCGCCGAGCGACAGCACCACGATGCCGGCCAGCCCGGCCACCACCGCCATCATCAGCTGCCGCCGACCAGCCAGTGCCCACCGTGGCGCACCAGCTCGACCTCGACGACCTCCATCCACCCAGAGGGGAGCGGTCCGTCGGTGGTGACCCGGACGACGACGACGGCGCGCTGGCCACCGACGCGGCTGTGGGCCGGGTGCACGGCCACCACCGCGGCGCTCGCCACCTCGCCTCGTAGCACCACCCCGTCCCAGTCGGCCGGCCACGCCGGCTCGGAGCGCAGGCGGTCGAGCCAGGCCGGCGTGCACAGCATCGCCACCTCCTCCACCCAGGCGTCGGGCCCGAGGTCATAGCGGTAGGACGACTGGGCGGCGGCGTAGCGGGCGGCCACGTCGGCCGCCTCGGCACTGAGCACGGGCGACGGGAACGTGGCCGGGACGCTCGTCGCGGCAGCGCCTCGGGCCGTCGCCGATGTGGGCGGCCCCCGACGGACGGCGGCGTGCGTCACCTCCCGCGCCCGTCCAGGACCGCAGCCGGCGAGCACCAACACGACGAGCGCGCCAGCCACGACTCGGCGGGTGTGCATGCCCGAGGTAGTGGCCGCCCCGAGGCCGAATCGCGACAGGCCAAGGCGGCGAGGGGTTTCTTGTCGCGAACGCCGTCGTCGCCGGCCACTACCTCCCCCGAACGACAGAGGAGGAGATGGCCGTGAGCGCGCTGTACGTGCTGGTTGCCCAGGTGTCGGTGGACCCGAGCGTCGAGGGGATGCCCGGTGCCGCCCTGGCCACCAAGTTGTTGAACTGGCTGGGCCAGCTCGCCCTGTGGGGCAGCCTGGCCTCCATCCTCATCGGTGCGGCCGTCTATGGGCTGTCCCAGCAGGCCGGCTACGCCCCCGGGCAGTCACGGGGCCGGGCCCTGGCCCTGGCCGGCGTGGTGGGCGCGCTCATGGCCGGCCTCGCCCCGACCGCGGTCAACCTGCTCTTCGACGCCTCCCGCGCCGCCTGAGCGCCATGCCCACCTCCCGATCCCTGGCCGCCGCGTGTGTCGCGAGCGTGGTGGTCGTCGCCGTCGCCCTGGCTCGCCACCACGCCCCCGAC
>JBOGHQ010000339.1:0-1501 GCA_050744785.1 Acidimicrobiales bacterium
GCGGCGAAGCGGGTGGCGCGTCGGTGGGCTGGCCGAGCTCCGGCGGCTCGAGGCGGGGCCGGCGCCGGCCCGCCTCCACATGGCCCAAGTCCGAAGCCAGACGGTTGCGGGCGGTGAGCGTGCGCTCGCGCAGGTCGACCTCCCACTCGGCCACCTGGTGGCGCTGGCGCGAGGTGTAGTGGAACTGCACGGCCCAGCGGGTGCCGTGCAGGTTGAACGCGCTCCACCCGGCCGCGAACACGTCGTCGGAGAAGCGCACGCCGCGGTCGCTCAGCTTCCACTGCACCGACTCGGCCAGGGGTTCCACCGACGGCCCCAGCCGGGACTTGGCGAAGGTGAGGCGCTGGGCGCTCTCCACCACCCGGGCCTGCTCGGCCAGGATGGGGTCGGCGAAGCGCAGCACCCAGTCCTGCCCCACACCGGCCTGCATGGCCACCTCGGCGATGGTGGCGCCCGACCGAAGCCGGGCCTGGATCTCGCGGGGGCTGAGGGAGCTGTTGGGTCGCTCCCGCCTGGCCGGCAGGTTGGCCGCCTCGAACTCGATCGGGGCCTCGTCGCCCTCCCTGCCGCGGCGCGCCTCCTCGATGGACGCCAGCAGCTCGTCGTCGAGCGCCACCACGAAGCCACCTGTCTTCGCGCCCTTGCGAGGACTGAAGACCAGGCCGTCGCTCTCCTTGGTGATGCCAACGAGGTGGAGCTTCTTCACGCTGCTCGGAACGTACCACCAGCCCCCGCCCGTTCCGGGGATGCCGGCGGGGTTCAGCCCGAGCGGCGCCGGTGCCGGAGGGCTGGTACCAGGCCGGCGCCGGCCAGGAGCCGCACGGCCCGCTCCTCGTCGGCGTCGATGATCACAGCGTCGTCGGGCTGGCGGTCGCAGATGAAGGTGACCACGCAGTCGGCGCAGGCCTCGGTGCCCTGCGCCACGCAGTCATCGCAGCTGATCGTGAGGGAAGTGGACATGGACCGGAGTGTGGACCAGGGGTGTGACAATCACCGCCAAGAGCTCCCGTCACGCCCGGCGCAGCACCCCCGCCAGCTGGGCGCTGGACACCACGCTGGCCCCCCGCCGGCGGGCGCCGTCCTGCACCCGGCGGTCGCTGGAGGCCACCACCACGGGCCGCTGGACCGGCTCCTCGTCCACCAGCTCGAGGATCACGTCATCGGCCTCCACGTCGGAGGGGGAGAAGGAGACGCGGACCCCGCTGCGGGGACGGGGGCGGGCGTGGCCCATGTCGGCGCCGTCGAAGACCACGTGGATGCCGGCACCGGTGCGGGCGTGCAGCTCGCTGAGGGCGTCCACCAGCCGCTCCCGCAGCTCGATGCCGGGGACGTCGGGCCACAGCGCCTTGGCCGCGTTGTAGCCGTCCACCAGGACCAGCGTCCCCGGCACCCGGACCAGGTGGGCGGCGGCGGCCACCGAGTCGTCCAGGACGGCGGGCGGCAGGGCGGCAGGGCGGCGGGCGGGCGGGCGCGACCACCCCTCCCGGGACCGCTTTGGTGC
>JBOGHQ010000340.1:0-2273 GCA_050744785.1 Acidimicrobiales bacterium
GCGGCGACGGCCCCCTCGGCCTCGAGCAGGGGGATGGCGGCGGCGCGCGCGGCGTGCCGGGCCAGGCCGTCCAGCGGCCCCGGGGCCCGCACCACGCCGGTCCGGTCCAGGATCCCCGGCGCGCTGAGGCCCAGGCGCCGGGCCAGGTCGAGGCTCCAGCTGTCGTGGGCCGGTGTGAGCAGCCGGGGCTCGTCCACCGACCGGTCGGCGACCACCGGGACCACCGTGCCGGCCAGCGGGACCGCAGCAGACCGGCCCGCGGCGGGGTGGCCGGCGGGGACGACAACGGCCGCCGTACCGGGGAGAAGCTCGGGGTGGAGGCAGCGGACCTCCATGCGGCCGACGACCTCGGGCCCGTCCATCAGGGTGAGGCGGAGGAGGAGCGCTTCGACGTCGAGCTGGTCGGCCACAGCCCGGCCGGCCGGGATCACGGCGCTGCAGTGGGGGCAGACGTCGACGATCCGCTCGTCCTCCATCACCAGGCCGGCGTCGAAGAGGCGGACGAAGGCGGTGCGGGCGACGCGGCCGGCCTGGGCGCCCAGGGCGGAGGCCGCCTTCAGGTCCAGCCCTACGTCGAGCCCGTCGAGGACGGCCCCCAACTCGGCCCGCCGGTCCGCCTCGACAGCGGCGGCGCGGGTCGCGAAGGCGTCCCGGCCGAGGGCGGGCCGATCGAGCCCCTCCCGCACCAGCTCCTCGTCAGTGGCGTACTGGCCGGCCAGGCCGCCGCCGCACACCGCCGCCCCCCACGGCAGCCGCAGCCCCCGTCCTCGGGCGTGGCGCACCAGCACGTCGGCGGCGACCAGGGCGGTGACGTGCTCGGCCAGGTTCGGGCCGCTGATGGGCACCGGGGCGGTGAGGACGAGGGACCGCTCCGGCACGGCCGCACCGTATTACGCCACGTCGATGAGCACGTGGGGGGTGTCGCCCGACACCACCGCGGCCCGGGCCGCCTTCTCGCGGGCCAGCTCGGCCACGTCGGCGGCCCGCTCACGGGCCACGCTGGCCACCTCGGAGGCCTTCTTGGCGGCCACCTCGGCGCGGGGACGGGCCACGCTGGCGGCGTGCTCCATGTGCGGCTTCGCCGCCTTGGCCGCCTTGCGGGCCTGGCGGCGGGTCAGGTCAGCGGCGTGCTCCAAGTGGGGCTTGGCCACCTTGGCGGCCTTGCCGGCCCGGCGCCGGGTGGTGGTGGCGGCGTGCTCCAGGTGGGGGCGGGCCGCCTTGGCCGCCTTGCGGGCCTGGCGGCGGGTGGTCTTGGCCGCCTCCTTCACCCGAGGCTTGGCCGCCTCGGCCGCGCCGTGGGCCTTCTCCCTGGTGGCCTTGGCGGCCTGCTCCACGTGGGGCTTGGCCGTCTCGGCGGCGTGCATGGCCACGAGCAAGGCCTGCTCCAGGGCGTGCTCGAAGGCCGGGCGGGCCGCCTTGGCCGCCTCGGCGAAGTGGCCCGATCGGGCCGCGGCGGCCGCCGCCGACTTCCTGGCCTTCTTCTTGGCCTTGCGCTTGCCCCGGAAGGTGAGCATCACGCCCACGGCGGCGCCCGCCGCGGCGGCCTCGGCGCCGACCTTGGCAGCCTGGCTCACCATCTCGTCGATGGTCTCGTCACGGGAGTAGGCCTGGTAGGCCGAGTACCCGGCCCCGCCCAGGCCGAACAGCGCGGCCAGCTTGACGATCTTCCCCATGGGACCAACTTACCCTCGGATCTCGGCTCGGAACCGAGGGGGGCTAGGAGGCGGCGCGGCGGGGGCGCGATTCCTTTTCGGGCTGGGCCCTCGGGACGAGGGTGGGGTGGACCCGGTCGAGGACCACGGAGCGGTCCACGACGCACTTGCCGATCTCGGGCCGGCTGGGCAGCTCGTACATGACGTGGAGGAGGACCTCTTCCAGGATGGCCCGCAGGCCGCGGGCGCCGGTGCCCCTGAGCAGGGCCTGCTCGGCCACCGCCTCCAGGGCGTCGGGTGTGAGCTCCAGCTCCACGTTGTCGAGCTCGAGGATCTTCCGGTACTGCTTGAGCAGGGCGTTCTTGGGCTCCACCAGGATCCGCACCAGGGCCACCTTGTCGAGGCCCGACACGGCGCCGATGACCGGCAGCCGGCCCACGAACTCGGGGATGAGGCCGAACTTGAGCAGGTCCTCGGGGAGCACCATGCCCAGGATCTCGCCCTCGTCCCGCTCCGCCTGGCGCTTGATGTCGGCCCGGAAGCCCATGCCCTTGCGGCCGATGCGGTTCTCGACGATCTTGTCCAGCCCGGCGAAGGCGCCGCCGCAGATGAACAGGATGT
>JBOGHQ010000341.1:0-15197 GCA_050744785.1 Acidimicrobiales bacterium
GTGCCGGCCGGGCCGGCGGGAGCCCGGCGGGCCCGGTAGCCGTCCGGCGGGGCCCCGTCCACCCAGGCGAAGAAGCCGCCCCGCACCGCCGCGGCGCCGTCGTCCCCACCAGGGCCGGCCGCCGCACCGTCACCAGGGGTGGTCGCCGCATCCTCCCGCTCCCACTCCTGCCAGAGGTGGCGGGCCATCCCCACGCCGTCCTCGTGCATGGAGAAGCCCTCGTAGGCCTCGGCGGGCGGGAACTCGGCCCCGGCCAGCAGGTAGTACTCGTCGGCGGCGAAGGCCACCCGCCGGCCCAGCGCGGCCAGGAACAGCCCCTGCCACTCCTGCACGGCCCCCACCACCGCCACCGCCTCGGCGGTGGTGTGGGGGCGCATGGCCGACTCGTTTGACCAGCGGCTCACGCCGAGGGGCACCACCGCCAGCGTGGCCAGTTCCGGGTACTCGTCCAGCACCCCGGCCAGGGTGTCGTGCAGCACGGCGCTGTCGTTCACCCCGGGGCACACGACCACCTGGCCGTGCACGGCGATGCCGTGGTCGAGCAGGGCCCGCAGCCATCGCAGGCTGGTGGCCCCCCGCCGGTTGCGCAGCATGCGGGCCCGGACGTGGGGATCGGTGGCGTGGATGCTGACGTACAGCGGGCTGAGCCGCTCGGTGACGACCCGCTCCAGGTCGGCCTCGGTGAAGCGGGTGAGGGTGGTGAAGTTGCCGTACAGGAACGACAGCCGGTAGTCGTCGTCCTTGAGGTACAGGCTGCGGCGCAGGCCGGGCGGCAGCTGGTGGATGAAGCAGAACTCGCAGTGGTTGTCGCAGGTCTGCACCCGGTCGAACAGGGCGCTGGCCAGCTCGGCGCCGAGCGGCTCGCCGGCCTTCTTGTCCACCAGCAGGGACAGCTGGAGGCCGCCGCGGCGCACCTCCACCTCGAGGTCGGCCTCGTCGGTGAGCAGCTGGAGCTGGATGACATCACGGGGGACCTGGCCGGACAGGGCGAGGAGCTCGTCGCCGGGGCGCAGGTCGGCCCGGGCGGCCGGTGACCCCTCGGCCACGGCCACCACCCGAGGCAGCGACATGGGCCCAGGCTACCGCCGGTCCCGTCCCGCTAGGAACCGTGGCCACAAGCGTTCGCCCCGTTGGCACGGGGCCGAGGTCCGCGGCCGCTCGCGCCGCCGTAGGTGGCCCCTCCGGCTGCGGGCACCCCGAACGAGAAAGGGCGGAGGCGGCGCGAGCTTCGCTCGCCCGCCGGAGCTCGATCAAATTCGACCGAATGGAGTGAGCGAAGCGAACGAATGAGTTGTGGTGACCATGCGGTCGCGGCGCGAGCGTGAAGATGTCGCCGTCAGTGCTCGGCCGCTCACCATCCAACAAGCCCGAGGGCGATCTTCCGGTCAGCCCGAGGCACTAGCTCCGCAACGGGCCATAGCCTGGGAGGAGGATGCCGGTCGACCGGGTGTTGCTGGCCGCCCCCAGGGGCTTCTGCGCCGGCGTGGAGATGGCCATCAAGGCCCTGGCCTGGATGGTGCGCGTCTTCGAGCCGCCCGTGTACTGCTACCACGAGATCGTCCACAACCAGCTGGTGGTGGACCGCTTCCGCCGCCTCGGCGTCGTGTTCGTGGACGACGTGGCCGAGGTACCCGAGGGGGCGCCGCTGATGCTGAGCGCCCACGGGTCGGCGCCGCAGGTGGTGGCTGCGGCCCGCGCCAACGGCGGCGTGGTCGTCGACGCGGTCTGCCCGCTGGTCACGAAGGTCCACCACGAGGTGAAGGTGCGGGCCGGCCGGGGCTACACGGTGGTGTACGTCGGCCACGAGGGCCACGACGAGGCGGTGGGCACCATGGCCGTGGCGCCGCAGTCGGTGCGCCTGGTGGAGACCGAGGCCGACGTGGCCGCCCTCGACCTGGGCCCCGACGAGGCGGTGGCCTTCCTGGCCCAGACCACCCTCAGCATGGACGAGTGGGGCGGCGTGCGGGACGCCGCCGCGGCCCGCTTTCCCGCCATGTGGCTGCCGGGGCGCAGCGACCTGTGCTTCGCCACCACCAACCGGCAGTCGGCCCTGAAGGAGATCGCGGCCCGGGCCGACGCCATCGTCGTCATCGGCTCGGCCAACTCGTCCAACACCAGGGCGCTGGAGAAGGTGGCCCGCTCCCTGTGCCCGGTGGTGGTGCGGGTCGAGGGGCCCGACGACCTGCCCGCCGACCTGGCCGGCACCGTCGGCGTCACGGCCGGCGCCTCGGCGCCCGAGGAGCTGGTGCGGGCCGTCGCTGACCGCCTGGCCCCCACCGGCGGCGTGGAGCAGGTGGCCGTCACCGACGAGGACGAGTACTTCCCGCCCCCCCGGGAGCTGCGGGACCTGCTCCGTGCCGTGGTCGCCGCCGTCAGCGCGTCGCTGTTCGTCCCCGCCGACCCGGGCGCGCCGCTCGAGGGCGACCGGGCCGTGGCCGCCAGCGCCGTGCTGGACGACCTGGCCACCCTCTCACCGACGCCTTCGGGCCCGCCCTGGACTCATCGCGGCGTGTCGTAGCGGTGCTTCTCGATGAACTCCACCATGCGGGGGAAGACGTCCTGGGCCACGTTCTTGCCCATGAACACGTCCTGATGCCCGTACCCGGGGAACACGGCCAGCTCGTGCCGGCCGGGGACGAGCTGCTCCATGCGGCGGTGGCACTCCACGTTGGAGTCGGTGAACACCTTGTTGTCGGCGCCGGTGGTGAACAGCACCGGCGTCTCCACCTCCTCGACGTGGGTGAAGTAGTCGTCGGGCAGCCGGTCCAGCCGGGCGTCGCCGGGGTTGAACTTCACCGCCCCGCCCGCCTTCAGCATCTTCAGCACGTGGCGGTAGTAGTGCATGCTCGTGGCGCCGAAGAGGTCACGGGCCCGGCGGTGCGTCACCGGCTCCATGTTGTGGTGGTGGTAGAGCGCCGGCCATCCGGTGCCCCACATAAGGCTGAGCATGTGGCAGGCCGGCACGTCGCACTCCCGGTGGAACAGCGAGACGGCCTTGGAGAACAGCTTGCCCCTCGACAGGCCGGGGTCGTCGCCCCAACCGGGGTTCAAGTAGGGGAACCCCAGCACGTTCTCCACCAGGCCGGGCGCCAGCGTCAGCTTGATCTTGGACCACGGTGGCACCCGAGGGGTGAGGGCCACGCTGTTGGCGATCACGCTGGAGACCCCGGTGACGGCCTTGCCGAACAGGGCCATGGTGAAGGTGGTGGAACCCAGGCAGTGGCTGATCACGTGGAGGGGCCGGTCACCGATGTGGCGCCGCACCTCGGCCAGCGCGGCCGGGTGGTCGAACAGGGCCACGTCGTCCATGGTGAACCGGTGCTTGTGCAGGTTGTAGGGGTGCCGGTTGCTCATCCGGAAGTCGAAGCTCCACACGTCCCCGAAGCCCCGGTCGAGCAGGTGGGACACCAGGTTCTCGTGCTCGGGCTGGATGAACATGTCGGTGGAGGTGGTCAGGCCGTGGATGACCAGGACCGCCTCGCCCGCCTCCCCTCGCTGGAAGCGCAGCAGGCTCAGGCCGAGCCTGTCCTCGGTGGTGAAGTGGTAGGTCGTGACGTCGGCGTCCTTGACGCCGTCGAGGGTGAAGAGAGGGATCTCGCGTTCCATGGCGTGGACCTCCATGCCCCTGGGCTCGGTTCGAGCGTAGGCCCCCGTCGGCGTGTCAGGGGGCGGTGACGCCCGCCTTGCCCTGGGCCTGGTCGAGCAGGTCCTGGAGCGAGTCCCGGAGCTGCTCGGTGACCTCGCGGACGATCCGGCGGGGGGCACGAGCCGCACCCTCGCCGGTGGGCAGCGGGATGGGCGGGCCGATGACGAGGGCTGTCTTCACCGGCCGCAGGACGGGCGACCCCTTGGTCATGGCCCGCTCCGAGCCGCCGATGCCCACCGGCACCAGGGGCACGCCGGCCCGCAGCGCCAGGTAGGCAGCGCCCTCGGAGATGTCGCCCACCACCGGGCCCGAGCGCCGGCCGCCCTCGGGGTAGATGACCAGGGGTTCCCCATGGGACAGCACTTCCAGGCAGGTGCGCAGGGCGGCCCGGTCGGCCACGCCCCGCTTCACCGGGAAGGCCCCGAGGGCGCTGATCATCCAGCCCGGCAGCCGGTACTTCCAGAGCGAGTCCTTCCCCATGTAGCGCAGCCGGCGGGTGGTGATGCCGGCCACCAGCAGGGTGTCGATGTTGGAGCGGTGCACCGGCGCCACCACGTAGGGGCCGTCGGGAAGGTGCTCCTTCCCGGTGATGGTGAGGCGCCAGTAGATCCGGCTGAAGCCCACCAGGCTGCCCCGCACGATGGCATAGGCGAGGCGCTGGGCCGGCGTGGGGCCCTTCACCGCCGCTCTCCCGTGGGCAGCAGCGCCAGCACGGCGTCGACCACCTCGGTGACGCTCCGGCCGGTGGTGTCGATCACGACGGCGCCCGCTGCGATCACCATGGGCGAGGCCGCTCGCGTGGCGTCGAGCTGGTCGCGGCGGGCCATGTCGGCGGCCACCGCCTCCGCGTCGGGCTGGCCCGCCTCCGTGGCCCGGCGGCGGGCCCGTTCCTCGTCGGAGGCGGTGAGGTACACCTTCACGTCGGCGTCCGGCAGCACCACGCTGCCGATGTCGCGCCCCTCCATCACCCCGCCGCTCCGGTCCGCCATCCACGCCCGCTGGCGGCGGACCAGCTCGGCGCGGACCTCCGAGTTCTGGGCCACGGCGCTGACGGCCAGGCTGACCGTCGCCCCCCGGATGGCATCGGTGGCGTCGGCCCCGTCCACCTGCACCCGCTCGGCCACCTCGATCTCGAGGCGGCGGGCCAGGTCGGCCACCGCGGCCTCGTCGGCGGGATCGATGCCGTCCCGCAGGGCGGCGAAGGCCACCGACCGGTACATGGCGCCGGTGTCGAGGTGGTCGAGCCCCAGGCGCGCCGCCACCGCCCGGGCCACGGTGGACTTGCCCGAGCCGGCCGGGCCGTCGATGGCGATCACCGGCACAGGCGGCCCAGGTCGTCCTCGAAGCCGGGGTAGCTGGTGGCCACGGCGTCCCATCCTTCTATCCGTACGGTGCCGGTGCCGGCCAGGCCAGCCACGGCCATGGCCATGGCGATGCGGTGGTCGCCGTGGGCCCGCACGCGGCCGCCGCCGAGGCGGGCACCGCCGGCCACCACCAGCCCGTCGGGGCGGGGCTCCACCACCGCCCCCAGGGCGCCCAGCTCCGACACCACGGTGGCCACCCGGTCGCTCTCCTTGACCCGCAGCTCGGCCGCGCCGGAGAACGTGGTGGCGCCCTCGGCCACCGCCGCCGCCACGGCCAGGACGGGGATCTCGTCGATGAGGCCGGCGACCTCGTCGCCCCCGACCCCGGTGCCGCGCAGCGGTCCGAAACGGGCCCGGATGTCGGCGGTGCCGCCGGGGCGGGCGTCGACGTCCAGGTCTGCGCCCATGCGCTGGAGCACGGCCAGGAAGGCGGCCCGGGCCTGGCCCACGTAGACGCCCTCCACCACCACGTCGCTGCCCGGCGTGATGCAGGCCGCCACCACCCAGAAGGCGGACTGGGACGGGTCGCCCGGGACGCGGACCGGCACCGACGACAGCGTGGACCGGCGCACCCGGGTGGTCAGCCCCCCGTCACCCACCTCCACGTCGGCACCGAAGGCGGCCAGCATCTCCTCGGTGTGGGCGCGGGTGAGGACCCGTTCCCGCACCACCGTCTCGCCCTCGGCGGCCACGCCGGCCAGGAGGACGGCCCCCTTCACCTGGGCGCTGGGGACCGGCAGGTCGTAGTCGATGCCCTTGAGCGGGCCGCCCACCACCACCAGCGGCGGGCGGTCGTCGTCGCCGGTGCCGGTGACGGCCGCCCCCATGGCCCGGAGCGGCGGGCCCACCCGGCTGGGGCGGCCGCGCAGCGACTCGTCCCCAGTGAAGGTGGTGGCCCACGGCAGCGGCGCGCACACGCCGGCCAGCAGCCGTAGGCTGGTGCCGCTGTTGCCCACGTCGAGCGGGCCGGTCGCGGGGTGCAGGGCCTCTCGGCCGGCAGCGTGCACCCGGACCTGGGCCGGCGCCGGGCCGTCCTCGATGGCTGCCCCCAACGCCCGGAGGGCGGTCGCGGTGCGGGCCACGTCGTCGCCGGGCGACAGCCCCGTCACCTCGGTGGTCCCGTGCGCCAGCGCGCCCAGGATGAGGGCCCGGTGGGAGACGGACTTGTCGCCGGGGGGCCGGACCCGGCCCCGCAGCGGCGTGCCGCCCGCCACCTCCAGCACCGCGCCCGCCGCCGTCACTGCTGGACCATCGCGTCGCGAGGTCGCACCAGCGAGTTGCCGATGGACCGTCCTCCCGGGCCGGTCATGACAGCGGGTGGACCGAGGGCCGGTAGCCGCGGTCCACCAGGGCGACCCGGAGCCGCTCGGCGTCGACAGCGCCGACGACGAGCAGCAGCACGCCCCGGTCCCCCTCGGCCGAGTGGGCGATCTCCAGGTCGGCGATGTTGACCGACAGCTCCCCGGCCAGGGTGGTGACCTCGGCCAGCACCCCGGGCCGGTCGGCCACGGGCACCCGCACCTCCACGAAGTCCTCGGGGTGGACCACTCCGGCCGGCAGGCTGACCCGCGCCGTGCGCGCCGCCTCCAGGGTGGCCAGCAGCCCCGTGCGGTCGCCAGCCGCCACCACGTCGCGCATGCCGGCCAGCGAGGCCAGGAGGCGGCCCAGGGCGTCGACGATGGCGGCCCGGTTCTCGGCGCAGATGTCGGGCCAGATGCCGGGGTGGCCGGCGGCGATGCGGGTCATGTCCCGGAACCCGCCCGCGGCCAGTCGCAGCAGGGCGGCGTGCTCCTCTGCCCCCTCGGCGGCCAGGCACATGAGGGTGGCGGCGGTCAGGTGGGGGACGTGGGACACCAGGGCCACGAGGGCGTCGTGGCGCTCAGGCGCGAGGGCCACCACGTCGGCGCCCAGGCTCGACACCACCGAACGGACGCGGGCGAAGGCGGCGGCGTCGGTGTGCTCGGTGGGAGTGAGGACCCACGTCGCCCCCTCGAAGAGGGCCGGGTCGGCCCCACCCACGCCTTCCTGCTCGGAGCCCGCCATGGGGTGGCCGCCGATGAACCGGGGCGAGCCCACGCCGGCCACGATGGGCGCCTTCACGCTACCCACGTCGGTGACGACGCCGCCCCCTTCCAGGGCGGCTGCGGCCGCGGCTGCCACGCTCGACACGGGCGTGGCGACGAAGGTGATGGCGGCGTCGGGGTCGGTGCCGACTGCGTCGAGCGCACCGGCGGCCCTGGCCGCCTCGGCGCGCGCCGGGTCGTGATCGTGGCCGGTGACGTGCCAGCCCCGGGCCCGCAGGGCCAGGCCGATGGAGGCGCCGATGAGGCCGGTGCCGACCAGCTGGGCCCGCCCGCCGGCCTCGTCCTCACTCCGGGAGGTCATCGCGCAGCACGCCGGTGCCCTCCAGGTAGACGTGGTGGAGGTCCGGGCGGGGCCGCTCCGTGGTGACGTGCATCAGCACTCGGATGCAGCGGGAGGGCTTGCCCTCGATGTCCAGCTCCCGGGCGCACAGGAGCGGCACGTCGCCCAGTCCCACGCCCCGGGCCGCCTCGGCCGGGAACATGGAGTGGATGTCGTCGGTGGCGGTGAAGATCACGCTGATGAGGTCGTCGTGCTGGAGCTGGTTGCGCTCCATCATCGAGATCACCAGCGTCTGGACGCGCTCGGTGACCTGCTCCCTCGTGTCGGCGTCCACCCTGGTGGCGCCGCGCAGCGCACGGACCGTGGCGGGCACGGGCAGGACTCTACTCAGGGCCCTTCCGGGCTCCGGGCCTTGGCCGCCGCCGACAGGGCCCGGACCTCGGCAGTGGTGAGGGCCCGCCACTGGCCCGGGGCTAGGCCCCGCTCGGCCAGCGGGCCGATGCGGGCCCGCACCAGCCGCACCACCGGGTGGCCCACCGCCTCGCACATGCGCCGTACCTGCCGGTTGCGCCCCTCGTGGATCACGATGCGCAGCGCTCGGGGCGGCACGGCGGCCACCTTGGCCGGTGCCGTCAGGCCGTCGTCCAGCACCACGCCCTCCCGGAGGCGGCGCAGGGCGGCCGCCGACGGGGTGCCGACCACCTCGGCCAGGTACTCCTTCTCGACACCGAACGACGGGTGGGTGAGGCGGTGGGCCAGCTCGCCGTCGTTGGTCAGCAGGAGCAGGCCCTCGGTGTCGGCGTCCAGACGCCCGACGGGGAACACCCGCGGGTCGGCCGGCACCAGCTCCACCACCGTGGGCCGGCCCTGCGGGTCCGAGGCGGTGGTCACCACGCCGCGGGGCTTGTTGAGCACGTAGTGGACCAGGCCGGCGCCCACGCCGACACCCTCCCCGTCCACTTCCACCCGGTCGGCGGCCGGGTCGACCCGCCGGCCCAGCTCCGCCACCTCGCCGTTGACCCGGACCCGGCCCTCGGCGATGAGCTCCTCGCAGGTCCGCCGGCTGCCGAACCCGGCCCGGGCCAGCACCTTCTGGAGCCGCTCGCCTGTGCGAGGCGGGACCCCGGCCTCGCTCATTCCAGTGGCCGCAGCCCCTGCTCGAGCGTCTCCACCACGTCGGCACCGGGTACGAAGTCACCCAGCGGCGGCAGGTCGTCGAGGGAGTCGAGGCCCAGCTTCTCGAGAAACGTGGTGGTGGTGCCGTAGAGGACGGCCTGGCCGGGCCCGGGGTCGCGGGCCACCTCGGCCACATAGCCCCGGTGCTGGAGGGTGCGCACCACGCCGTCCACGTTGACACCCCGGATGGCCGACAGCTGGGCACGGGAGACGGGCTGCTTGTAGGCCACGATGGCAAGGGTCTCCAGGGCCGCCGCCGACAGGCGGGCCGACTGCCCGTCCAGGACGAAGCGCTCGATGTACGGCGCCATGTCCGGAGCACTCTGGAACCGGTAGCCGCCCGCCACCCGGGCCAGCACGAAGCCGCGCCGCTCCTGCTCGTAGGAGGCGGCCAGGCCGGCGCACAACTCCTCCACCCGGGCCGGTGTGGTCTCCAGCAGCTGGGCCAGGAGGGCCGGCTCCACCGGCTCGGCCGACACCATGAGCACGGCCTCCACGGCCCGTTCGTCCTCCGACGGCATCACCACTCCTCCCCCCCGCTCGGCTCGCTGGCGCTGGTGACGGGCACCCGGACCGGGTCGTCCTGCCCGACCCAGGTGACCTCCAGCTCGCCGAATGTGGTGACCTGCTCCAGCTCTACCAGCCCGTCCTTGTACAGCTCCAGAAGGGCCAGGAACCGCACGATCACCTCGATGCGCTCGCCGATGCCGGCCGTGAGGCGGCGGAAGGTGGTGGGAGCTGTGGCGGGCAGCACGGAGAGGAGCTCGCCCACCGCGTCCCCGACGCTGGCCTTGATGAGGGCCATGTGGGTGAGGTCCACCTTCGGGGGTGGTGGCTTCGGCGCCAGCGCCCGCGCCAGAGCCGACCGGAGGTCGCCGGGCTCCACGCCGGCCAGCATGTCCGGCACCAGGGAGAGGAAGCGCTCCTCCATCCCTGCCACCCGGGGCCGGGACCGGTCGGCCTCGGCGGCCATGCGCTCGAGGGCGCGGGCCGCGTCCTTGAAGGTCTTGCACTCCAGCAGGCGGGCCAGCAGGAGGTCGCGCTCCTCCCACAGGGTCAGCTCCTCGTCCATCTCGGCGTCGGCCAGGTCGGGCAGCAGGCGGCTGCTCTTGAGCTCGACGAGGGTGGCCGCGATGAGCAGGAACTCGGTGGCCATCTCGAGGTCCAGCTCGGCCATGGCGTCGAGATGGGCCAGGTAGGCGTCCACGATGGCGCTCAGCCGCACCTCGTAGAGGTCCACCTTCTGGCGGGTGATGAGGTGGAGCAGGAGGTCGAAGGGCCCCTCGAACACGGGCGTGGAGACCTCGTAGGGCACCGGCCGAGATTACCGGCGGGCCCCGTCGGAGCGGCGCATACCATGCCCCGATGACAAGGGTGCTGTCGGGGCTGAAGCCCACCGGACCGGTCACGCTGGGCAACTACCTGGGCGCGCTGCGGGTCTGGGTCGAGGAGCAGTACAAGGCCGACTCGTTCTTCCCCGTGGTCGACCTCCACGCTCTCACGGTGGCCTTCGACCCCGAGCGGCTCCGCTCGCTCACCGTGGAGGGCGCCCTCTGCATGATCGCGGCCGGCCTCGATCCCGACGTGTGCACCCTGTTCGTGCAGAGCCACGTCCCCGAGCACACCGAGCTGGCCTGGCTGCTCGAGTGCACGGCCAGCTTCGGCGAGCTGGGCCGCATGACCCAGTTCAAGGACAAGGCCGGCGAGCAGGAGTTCGTGTCGGCCGGCCTGTTCACCTACCCGGCCCTGATGGCGGCCGACATCCTCCTCTACGACGTGGACGAGGTGCCGGTGGGCGAGGACCAGAAGCAGCACGTGGAGCTCACCCGCAACCTGGCCAACCGCTTCAACGGCCGCTACGGCGAGGTGTTCAAGGTGCCCCAGCCCACCATCCCGAAGGTGGGGGCCCGGGTGAAGGACCTCCAGGAGCCCACCAGGAAGATGTCGGCCAGCTCGGCCTCGCAGGCCGGCACCATCTTGCTGCTCGACCCGCCCGAGGTCATCGAGCACAAGGTGAAGCGGGCCGTCACCGACACCGACACCGAGGTCCGCTTCGACCCCGACGCCAAGCCGGGGGTCTCGAACCTGCTCACCATCCTGGCCGCCGCCACCGGCGGCGCCCCCGAGACGCTGGCGGGCAAGTACACCCAGTACGGCCCCCTCAAGGCCGACACCGCGGCCGCCCTCATCGAGCTGCTGCGGCCGATCCATGCCCGCTACGCCGAGCTGGCCGCCGACCCGGCGGGGGCGGCCGCCGCCCTGGAGCAGGGCGCGGCCAAGGCCCAAAGCGTGGCGTCCGCCACCCTGGCCAAGGCCCAGGACGCCGTAGGCCTCCTGCCGCGAGGGCCGAGACCGGCCTGAGACGCGAGGCCGCCGAACCGGCGCCAGGGCGGCGGCCGCTCCCGCCGCCGCAGGCGGCCACGCTCCGGCTGCAGGCACATCGAAGCGGACAGCGCGGAGGCGGCGCGAGCACCGCTCGCCCGCCGGAGCACGATGAACTCGGGGAGCAAGCTCTGCTTGCGACCCGAAGCCGCGTCAGCGCCGGGAGGCGCACTCCATGCAGTAGCGCGCCGCCGGCTTGGCTTCCAGGCGGGCCGGGTTGATCTGCTGGCCGCAGCTCTCGCACACGCCGTAGCCGCCCTCCTCGAGCTTGCTCAGGGCGTGCTGGACCTCCTCCAGGGTGTCCCTCAGACTGGCGGCCAGCGCCTCCGCCTCGCCTCGCTCGGCCGTGACCTGGCTGGAGTCGGCGAAGTTGGCGTCGTAGGTCAGGCCGCCGCCGTCCCCGAAGCCCAGTTCGGCCAGCTGGTGCAGCAGTGTGTCGCGCTCCTGTTCGAGCAGGGCGCGTTGATCGACGGAAGGCGCATCGCTGGCCACAGGGAGAGGCTAGTAGCTGTGCGGGCGACCTTGTGACGTCGTGCGCAGCGCTCGCGGGTGCCAGCGGCGGTATCCCTCGACAAGTTCGTCGAGACTGAGGACATCGGGGAGGCCGACGAGCAACTGCTGGACGACGGCCGCCGGGGCGCCCCGCCCGGCCAGGTGGACGGCGAAGGAGTGGCGCAGGACGTGGGGAGCGAGCCGGCCGGCCATGCCCACCTGCTCGCCGTGGTGGCGGACCACGGACCAGCCCCACTGCCGGGACAGCCGCCCACCCCGCTGGTTGAGGAACAGGGCGTCGCTGGGACCGGCCCGGCCCGGGCCGGCCATGGCGTCCCGGCCGCCCCGTGCGGTCCAGACCTCGATGGCGTCGGCGGCGGGCCGGCCATAGGGGACGACCCGGGGCCGCGGGCCCCCGAGGCGGGCCACGCCACCGGCGACGTCGCCCAGGCACAGGCCCACCACCTCGGAGATGCGGGCGCCGGTGGCGTAGAGCACCTCGAGCAGGGCCCGGTCCCGCCGGGCCACGGCGCTGTTCCCGCGAGGCGATCCCACCAGGGCCGCCGCCTCGGCCTCGGTGAGCACGCTGGGGTCGGCGCGGTCCGGCTCGGGGGTGGCCACCTCGACGGCGGCGTCGCTGCCGCACCAACGGTGGAGCGCCCGCAACACCACCACTGCCCTGGCCACCGAGGCGGGCTTGCGGCCGGCGGCGGTGAGGGCGGCCACGTAGGCGGCCACGTCGTCCTCGCCTGCCTGCGGAACCGACAGGCCCCGCCCGTGGAGGAAGCGTTCGTAGGTCGCCAGGTCCCGGCGGTAGGCGGCCACGGTGTTGGCGGCCCGGCCCCGTTGGGCCAGGTCGGCCAGGAAGCCCTCGGCGTCAGGGCTGAGGCCGGCGGGCGGGCTCAGTCGCCCAGGGTGTCCAGCGGGTCGGCGGCCCCCATGCCGAGGGCCTCGGCCACCACCGGGTTGGTGAGCCGGCCCCCGACGGTGGTGACCCCGAGGCGCAGGGACGGGTCGTGCCCCACCGCGCCCCGCACGCCGCGTTGGGCCACCTCGAGCACGTAGGGCAGGGTGGCGTTGGTGAGGGCGTAGGTGGAGGTGTGGGGCACCGCACCGGGGACGTTGCCCACCGCGTAGTGCAGCACGCCGTGGCGTTCGTAGACCGGGTCGTCGTGGGTGGTCTCCCGGGTGGTCTCCACGCAACCGCCCTGGTCGATGGCAATGTCGACGATCACGGCGCCGGGCTTCATGGCCCGCACCATGTCCTCGGTGACCACCATGGGGGCCCGGCCGCCCGGGACCAGCACGGCCCCGATGAGCAGGTCGGCCTCGGCCACGGCCCGCTCCACCGCGCCCCGGTTCGACGCGAGGGTGAGGATGCGGCCCTTGTGGATCTGGTCCACGAAGCGGAGCCGGTCGAGGTTCTTGTCCAGCAGCTGCACCTCGGCCTCCATGCCCTGGGCGATCCAGGCCGCGTTCCATCCCACGTTGCCGGCCCCGATCACCACCACCCGGGCCGGGCGCACGCCGGGCGCCCCCCCGAGCAGCACGCCCCGGCCTCCGTTCTCCCGCTCCAGGTAGTGGGCCCCGATCTGGGTGGCCATGCGGCCGGCCACCTCGCTCATGGGCGCCAGCAGGGGCAGGGCGCCGTTGGCCAGCTGCACCGTCTCGTAGGCCAGCCCCGTGGTGCCCGCGGCCAGCAGCGCCTTGGCCACCTCCGGGTAATGGGCCAGGTGGAGGTAGGTGAACAGGATCTGGTCGCCCCGCAGGTAGTGGGCCTCGTCCCGCTGGGGCTCCTTCACCTTCACCACCAGGGCGGCGCCCCAGGCCTCGGCTTCGTCCACGATGCCGGCGCCGGCGGCGGCGAAGTCGTCATCGTAGATGGACGACCCCTCGCCGGCGCCCCGCTCCACCAACACCCGGTGGCCGTGGGCCACCAGCTCCCGCACGCCGTCGGGCGTCAGGGCGACGCGATTCTCGCCAGTCTTGATCTCGGCTGGCACCCCCACGATCATCGAACCAGCGTAGGCGCGCCGACTTTCGAGTAAATAACGTCCGGATTCCGGACCTTATTTACTCGAAAGGCGCTGGCGGGCGAGGTACAGGCCGATGATGGTCTTGGCGTCGGTGATCTGGCCGGCGGTGATCAGCCCCGGCATGTCGGCCATGGCCACCCGCTCGATCGTCATGTGACGCTCCTCCACCCCTTGGGCCGCTGAGGCACACGGCTCCAGGTCGAGGCCCATGAAGACGTGGGAGTGCTCGTCGCAGAAGCCGGGTGAGTTGTAGAACTCGGCCAGCTTCTCCAGCCGGCCGGCCCGCATGCCCACCTCCTCCTCCAGCTCCCGGCCGGCGGTGACCTCGGGCGCCTCGCCGTCCACGTCGCGCTTGCCGGCGGGGATCTCCAGCAGCTCGCGGTCCACCGCGGCCCGGTACTGGCGCACCAGCAGCACCGCGGCGCCGCCGTCCAGCACCGGCACCACGGAGACGGCGCCGGGGTGGTGTACCACGTCGCGCTCGAACTGGTGGCCGTCGGGGTCGACGAAGCGGCCCACGGCGGCGCTCACCAGGTGGCCCCGCCACACCTCCTGCTCGCCCAGGCGGCGGAAGCCGCTCAAACGTCGGGCAGCTGCGGGTTCCGCCCCTGGGCCCGGTCGAGGGCGGCGCCCACCACCTCGAAGAACAGCGGGTGGGGACGGTCGGGACGGCTCTTGAACTCGGGGTGGGCCTGGGTGCCGATCCAGCACGGGTGGCCGGGTAGCTCGATGAACTCCACCAGCCGGTCGTCGGGCGAGGTGCCCGAGCACACCAGCCCGGCCTCCTCCAGACGGTGCCGGAAGCGGGGGTTGACCTCGTAGCGGTGGCGGTGGCGCTCGTACACCACGGGCTCGCCGTAGGCCTTCTCCACCAGCGAGCCGGGCCGCAGCCTGGCCACGTAGGAGCCGAGGCGCATGGTGCCGCCCATGTTCACCACCTCGCGCTGCTCGTCCATGAGGTCGATGACCAGCTCCGGCGAGGAGGGGTCGAACTCCCGGGAGTGGGCCTGGGTGAGCCCGGCCACGCTGCGGGCGAAGTCGATCACCATGACCTGGAGGCCGAGGCACAGCCCCAGGCAGGGCACGTCGTGCTCCCGGGCGTAGCGGGCGGCGGCCACCTTGCCGTCGATCCCCCGCTCGCCGAACCCGCCGGGGATCACCATGCCGTCCAGGTCACGGAGCCGGCCGTCGGCCAGCAGGCCGGTGACCTCCTCGGCCTGGATCCAGTCGATCTCCACCTTGGCCCCGTGGTGGAACCCAGCGTGGCGCAGGGCCTCGACGACCGACAGGTAGGCGTCGGGCAGGTTGACGTACTTGCCGATCAGGCCGATCCGCACCGGGGTGGTGGCCGCCTCCACCAGGCGCACCAGCCGGGCCCACTTCGTGAGGTCGGGCTCACCGTCCAGGTGGAACAGCCGGCACACCTCGTCGTCGAGGCCCTCGTCGTGGAGCACGAGCGGGATCTCGTAGATGTTGGAGGTGTCCACCGCGCTCACGATGGCCCGCTCGGGCACGTCGCACAGCAGCGAGATCTTTCGCTTGAGGCCGTCGGAGAGGGGCTGGTCCGAGCGGCACACGATGATGTCGGGCTGGATGCCCCGGCTGCGCAACTCGGTGACCGAGTGCTGGGTGGGCTTGGTCTTCTGCTCCCCGCTCGGGCCCAGGTAGGGCACCAGGGTGAGGTGGATGTAGCAGACGTTCTCCCGGCCCACGTCCTTGCGGAACTGCCGGATGGCC
>JBOGHQ010000342.1:0-1595 GCA_050744785.1 Acidimicrobiales bacterium
GGCAGGTAGTGCTCCCGCTGGGCCACCCGGAGCCAGCGGAGCCCGGCCAGGCCGGCCGCCACCAGGCCGGCCACGACCGCCGCCGCCCTCACGGCCCGCTCTCGGAGAGGCGCCGCGAGACGGCGTCGCGCAATGCGCCCGGCGCGGTGAGCGGCGTGTGGTGCCCGGCACCGGGGACCACCTCGAGGTGGGCGGCGGGGACGAGCCGGGCCACCTCCCGGGCCACGGCGAGGGGCACCTCGGCGTCGTCGTCGCCCCACACCAGCTCCACCGGGCAGGCCAGCTCGGCCAGCTGCGCCTCGTAGGTCTCGTTCACGGCCCGGACGTGCACGGCCCGCATGACCCCGGACGCGGCCCGGTAGTCGGCGGACCCGTAGCGCTGGCGCAGCCCCTCCATGCGGGACTCGCCGAGCACCCCTCGCCGGTGCAGCCACCGCCCCACCCGGTAGCCGAGGGCGGGCGGCCGGGCGGTGGCCCCCGGCCGTCGCACCAGTGGCGCCCCGGTGAGGACCAGGCCGGCCACCAGCTCGGGCCGGCCGGCAGCCAGGTGCACCGCCACCCGTCCGCCGAAGGAGTGGCCCAGCACGACCACGGGTGCGGCCAGCTCGTCCACCACCGGGGCGACGGCGGCGGCGTACTCGGCCGCGCCCCAGGGCTCGGGCGGCGGCGGCGAGGCACCGAAGCCGGGGAGGTCGAGGGCCACCGCATCGAGGCCGTCGAGGACGGCGCCGAAGTCCTTGGACGTCCGGCCCCACCCGTGCAGCGCCAGCACCCGGGCCGGCCCCCCCCCGCTGGCCACGCCGAAGATCCGGCCGTCGGCGAAGGCCCTGAGCACGGCGCCTGAACCTACCGGCTCCTCGGGACCTTCATGGCGGCCCTCGGCACGCCGCTCCACCCGCGTCGCTGGGGACGGATTGTGGAGCCGCTGGGGGCGACCGGAGAAATCCCGAGGAAGACGTGGGGATTCGGGAATTGGCCCTTGATTTCCCGACCGCGTGGGTTCAAACTGCGATCACTCGAGCACGACGCCAGTCGAGCCGCCGAGGAGAGGGGGGCCCCAGGCCCACCCGCCACGGTGTGGATCGGCAGGTGACCGGGCTCGAGGAGGGCCGAAGCCGAACTGGGACCAGTCGCCGCAAGGCGTGAGGAACCACGGAAGCGGAGGTCTTGGACCGGCCCCGAGGAGCAGTGAGGCGCAAGCCAAGCGGCTACTTGGGGCCGTTCCGCGTCCCGTTCCCGGCCCGGACGACCGGACCATCCACCGCGCTGTCACACCCCCTCGGTACGTTCGACGGCGTGGAGCTGCTCGACGGACTCGACCCCGCCCAACACCAGGCGGTGGTGTCCCCTGGCCAGCCGTTGTGCATCCTGGCCCCGGCCGGCTCGGGCAAGACGCGGGTGCTCACCCGGCGCATCGCCCACCGCATCGTCACCGGCCAGGCCGAGGGGCCCCGGGTGCTGGCCCTCACCTTCACCCGGCAGGCGGCGGGCGAGCTGCGGGCCCGCCTCACCTCCCTCGGGGTGCGGGAGCCGGTGGCGGCCGGCACCTTCCACGCCGTGGCCTACGCCCAGCTCCGCCGCCGGTGGGCCGACCG
>JBOGHQ010000343.1:0-5992 GCA_050744785.1 Acidimicrobiales bacterium
GGCTGGTGACGGTCGCCACCGCCGCCGTGGCCCGGAGCCGGGGCGACGTCACCGAGGCCGTCCTGGCCGGGATGAACGGCGCCACCTTCACTGCCGCCACCCGGCCGGCCGGCGAGCTGGCCGACGAGCTCAAGCGGTGGGCGGCGCCGGTCGTGTCGCCGGGCACCGTCAACCTCACCGTGCGCCTCGACCCGCCCGAGAAGGACGGGGGCTGGCTGCTCCATGTCGAAGCCACCGGGATCGAGCGCCAGGCAATGCCGATGGAACAGGCCCTGGCCGCGCCCAACCGGGCCAAGGCCCAGGAGGCCGAAACCCAGCTGCGCCGCCTGGAGCGCCTCCTGCCGCCCTTGCTGCGACCCACCCGCAGGCGGGGCCTGGTGGTCCTCGGCGCCGACGAGGCGTGGGAGGTGATGACGTCCACCGGCGCCACACTGGTGGCGGCCGGGTTCGACGTGCGGGTCCCTGCCGCCTCGAGGCGTCGCACCGGGCCGAAGTTGCACATGCGGGCCGACGCCATGGGTGGGCCCACCAAGGTGGGCGCCCAGCAGCTGTCCAAGGTGCGATGGTCGGTGGTGTTCGGCGACGCGGAGCTGGACGCCGCCGACATCGCCCGCCTGGCCGCCCAGGCCCGGCCCCTGGTGCGAGTGAAGGGCCGCTGGGTCGAGCTCGAGCGGTCCGACCTGGACGCCGCGGCCCGGGCCCTGGCCGAGCAGGCCGCCACCGCCGAGCTGTCGGGAGCGGCGATCCTGCGCCACGCCGTGGGCCTGGAGGGGACCGCCCTGGGCGGCCCGGTGGTCGTGGACGGTGCGGGCTGGGCCGTCGACCTGGTGAAGGGCGCCACCGAGTCCCCGCCCCAGCCGCTGGACGCGCCGGAGGGGTTCCACGGCGAGCTGCGGTCCTACCAGGCCGAGGCCCGGGGGTGGCTGGAGTTCCTGGACGGCGCCGGGCTGGGCGGGTGCCTGGCCATGGACATGGGCCTGGGCAAGACGCCGACGGTGCTGGCCCACCTGCTCGCCACGCGCGGTCAGGGGCCGGTGCTGGTGGTGGCGCCGCCCGCCGTGCTCGGCAACTGGGCGGCCGAGGCGGCTCGGTTCACCCCGGACCTGAAGGTGCGGGTGCACCACGGCACCGACCGGGCCGCCGCCGACGAGCTGGCCGAGGAGGTGGCCGAGGCCGACGTCCTGCTCACCACCTATGCCACCGCGGTGCGCGACGTCGACGCCCTGGCCGGCGTGCAGTGGGACCGGTTCATCGTGGACGAGGCCCAGACCATCAAGAACCCGGCCAGTGACACCGCCCAGCAACTGCGGCGGGTCCCGGCCCGGAGCCGCCTGGCCCTCACTGGCACGCCCATCGAGAACGGGCTGGGCGACCTGTGGTCCATCCTCGACTTCACCAACGCCGGGCTAGTGGGCCCGCGGCCGGTGTTCGTGGAGCAGCTGTCCAAGAGCAGCAGCGGTCAGGGGAAGCCCGGCGACGCCGCCCTGCGGGCCCTCAACGGCCTGTTGGTGTTCCGGCGCAGCAAGGCCGAGCCGGAGATCGCCGCCGAGCTGCCCGACAAGATCGACGAGCTGGATCACTGCGGCATGACGCCCGAGCAGATCGGCCTCTATCAGGCCGTACTGGACCGCCTCGTGCCGGCCGGCGCCGGCACGGTGACCGCCGACGAGGACCCGGCCGCCCGGAAGGGCCAGATCCTGGCTGCCATCACCGCCCTGAAGCAGATCTGCGACCACCCGGCCGCCTACCTGCACGACGACCGCGATCCGCTGGAGGGCCGTTCCGGCAAGCTCACCCGGCTCAACGAGCTGCTCGAGTCCATTTTCGAGGCCGGCGAGCGGGTGCTGATCTTCACCCACTTCGCCACCTGGGGCGAGCGCCTGGCCGAGTACCTCAGCCAGCGCCACAGACTGCCCATCGCCTGCTACCACGGCGGGCTGACCCGCACCGTCCGGGACCGTTTGGTGCGGGAGTTCCAGGAGGGCACCGGCTCCGGCGCGCTGGTGCTGTCCATCAAGGCGGGCGGGTCCGGGCTCAACCTCACCGCCGCCAGCCACGTCGTGCTCTACGACCGGTGGTGGAACCCGGCCGTGGAGGACCAGGCCAGGGACCGGGCCTGGCGGATCGGTCAGAAGAACTCGGTGGTGAGCCACCGTTTGGTCTGCCCGGGCACGGTGGACGAGCGAGTGGAGGAGGTCGTGGCCGGCAAGCGCCTCATCGCCGACCTGGCCCTCCCCGCCAGCAGCTCCCTCGCCGACCTCGGGCCCGAGCAGCTGCGGGCCGCCCTCGGCCTGCGGCCCGACCAGGTCATCGCCGAGTCCGGCGCCGACCGAGTGGCGGCCGAGGAGACGGCGGCGTGAGCGAGCCCGCAGGGCGAGCTGGGCCCGAGCGGCCCCTCGAGCGGAGAGCTCCATCGGCGCGCCATCCCGAAGGGACGGTGGGCCAATGAGCCGGCGTCGCCGGAACCGCAAGCAGAGCCCGCCCGTCGACGGGTTCTGGGGCCGCCGGGAGCAGGAGGCGGCGCGGCCCGCCCCCGTCGTTCCCACCCGCGACCCGGCCGCCATCCCCCGCTCCCTCGGTGACCCACCGCTGTCCAGCAATGCCGCCGCCGCCCAGCACCACCTGTCCGTCGTCTACGAGGAGGCGGTGAAGGCGGCTACCGCGCTGGCCGCCGCCAACGGGCTGCTGGACGTGGGCGCAGTCGAGGACGACGAGGGCGCTGCCGGCTGAACTGGTACTGATACCGGTACCGCGCCGGTACCGTTCCCGGGACCAGGACCCACGGGGCCGGGCCGTCACACCGCGCCCGTAGGCTTCGCCCGTGCCTGCCCCCGGACCGTCCGCCCTGGGCCGGGGCGTGGTGGTGAACGCCGGGGGGCCGGTCCCGGCGCCGTGGCGCGATGCGCCAGTGATCCCCGTCGACGAAACGGCGCTGGCTGGTCCGGCCGCCGCCGTGACGGCCTTGCACGCCTGTTGGTCCGAGCGCCGACCTGCCGTGGTGGCCCTGGCCGTGGACCCGGCCCGCTTCCGGGCACCGGAGTCCTGGCCGGTCGAGCCCTGGACCGTCGGGGCCGGCTTCGACCCTTGGCTGGACCGCCTCCACTTCCTGGTGTGGGCCAACACCTACGACGCCCGGGCCGGCGGCGGCGAGCCCGTGTGGTGGTGGGCCCGCAAGGCGGAGCGGGCCGGGGCCCGGTCCACCCCGGGCGGGCCGGCCGACATAGTGCTCCCCGACGGCAGGCCGGCCTGGGTGGACGGCGGCCCGAGAGGCCCGATCGCCCCGGCCGCCGTCGACGGCGCCCCGGTGGTGCACACCGAGTCGGTGGAGCTCGGCCGCCTCACCGTGGCACCACCACCGTCCGCCCCGAAGGCGCAGCTGGCGCCCGACCAGCTGGCCGCCGTGGCCCACGGCGCCGGGCCGGCCCGCGTCATCGCCCCAGCCGGCTCGGGCAAGACCAGGGTCCTCACCGAGCGGCTGCGCCACCTGCTGGTAGACCGGGGCCTGGAGCGGGAGTGCGTCCTGGCCGTTGCCTACAACAAGAAGGCCCAGGAGGAGCTGGTGGCCCGCACCGCCGCCTTCCAGCCGCGGGTCCGCACCCTCAACGCCTTGGGCTACGACGTCGTCACCCGGGCCAGGGGCCACCGGCCCGGTCTCCTCGAGGAGCGCGATGTCCGCCGCATCGTCGACGACCTGGTGCCCAAGGGGCAAAGGCGGGCAAACACCGACCGCCTCGGTCCCTATCTGGAGGCCTTGTCGCTGGTCCGGCTCGGCCTGCGCGATCCCGAGGAGGTGGAGGAGTCCCGGGACGATGTTCCCGGCCTGGCCCGCGCCTTCGCCGCCTACCGGGCCCGGCTGGCCGAGTCCGGTGCGGTGGACTTCGACGAGCAGGTGTACGGAGCGGTGGAGGCCCTGCTGGCCGACGGTGCCCTGCGCCGGGCGGCCCAGGCCGGGTGCCGGCACCTGCTGGTGGACGAGTTCCAGGACCTGACCCCGGCCCACGTCGTGCTCCTGCGGTTGCTGGCCGCGCCGGCCCTCGACGTGTTCGGCGTGGGCGACGACGACCAGGTGATCTACGGCCACGCCGGCGCCGACCCCGCCTTCCTGGTGGACTACGCCCGCTGGTTCCCCGGGGCCGCCGACCACCGTCTGGAGGTGAACTACCGCTGCCCGTCCGCGGTGGTGGACGGCGCCCGAACCCTGCTCGGCTACAACCGGCGCCGGGTGGTCAAAGAGATCCGCTCCGGCCCCGGCGCCGACCGCTCGCCCGACGGGCTCGTCGTGCTGCCACACCGCCCCGAGGGGGGCGGCACGGCCGTGGTCGAGGTGGTGCAGCGGTGGCTGGCCGAGCCCGGCGTGGACAGGGCCGGCGTAGCCGTGCTCACCCGGGTGAACTCGATGCTGCTGGCGCCGCACGTGGCCCTGGCCGAGGCGGGCCTGCCCCTCAACTCGGTGCTCCGCCCGACGGTGCTCGACCGCACCGGCGTCCGTGCCGCCCTCGCCTACCTGCGCATCGCCGCCGGCCCGGAGCACATCGCCGGCTCCGACGTGGCGGAGGTGTACCGGCGCCCGTCGCGCGGCCTTCCGCAGTGGATCACCAAATGGTTCCGCGGCCACTTCACACTCCCCCGGCTGCGGGCCATCGCCGACAAGCTCGACGACGCCAAGGTGGCCACCCGGGTCGACGACCTGGTGGACGACCTGGGGCTGGTAATCGATGCAGCCCGTACCGGCACGACGCGGGACGTGCTGGCCGCGGTGAAGGACCGTGTCGGTCTGGGCGGCGCCATGGGACTGCTGGACAGCACCGGCGTGGGCGACGGCGGCTCCAGCCACCTCGACGACCTGGAGGCGCTGGAACAGGTCGCCGGTCTCCACCCTCATCCGGCCACCTTCGAGGGTTGGCTGCGGGCCGCGTTCCAGCGGGAGGCGGTGCCGGGCGGCGTCACCCTGTCCACGGTGCACCGGGTCAAAGGGATGGAGTGGGACCGCGTGGCGGTGTTCGGCGTGACGGCTGGGCTGGTGCCGCACCGGCTCGCCGAAGATGTGGAGGAGGAGCGCCGGGTCCTCCACGTGGCCGTCACCCGCGGCCGCCAACGAGTGGCCGTGCTCACCGATCAGTCCCGCCCCTCGCTCTTCCTGGCCGAGCTGGCGGGCACCGCCCCCGAGCCGAGTGGGCTGCCCCTGGAGGTGCCGCCCACCCTGATCGTGGCCGGCGGCCGCCGGCCCCCACGGCGTGCCCCCTCCGCCGGGGGCGAAGCCGACGCCCCCTTGTCCGCTGGCGAGGAGAGGGCCGAGTCGGCGTTGCGGGCCTGGCGCCTCGAGCGCAGCCGGCGGGACAGCGTGGCCGCCTTCATCGTGCTGTCCAACCGCCACCTCCGGTCGGTGGCGCGGGCCCGCCCCCGCACCCTGGCCGAGCTGCGGCGGGTGGACGGCATCGGGCCCACCAAGCTGGAGCTGTACGGCGAGGAGATCCTGGCCGTCCTCGAGGCGCTGGGGGACGGATGATCGGCCGCCGTCGGGGGCGCCGGTGAACCGATCGGCGGCTGCGGGCTGTTCCCGACCCCTGGTCCGGGTCAGCGACGCAGGTGGTCGTTGGCCAGATCCTGCGGCGCGCAGGCCAGCCACCCGTCGAGAAGGGATTCCTTGAGGGCTCGCTTGCCGACCTTCCTGAGGTGGATCAGCACGGCCGGGTACCCGTTGAAGTGGGGGATGGTGAAGATGCCCTTCGGCTCGGACGCGAGGACGGCCTCCTTCTCGTGGAGATCGTCCACCCGCACGGCGAGGATCGGACCGTCGGGGCGCGTCTCGGCGCCGAAGCGCCTGATGTCGGCCTTGCTGAACGGCCGCTCCCAGGCGAAGGTCTTCCCGGCCACCGACCACGTCCGGTTGCCGTGCCGCTCCCCTTCCTCCACCTGCGGCAGCGCCAGCGCCAGCTGGGCCGCCTCATCAAGTGTCGGCATGGCCGGAACGGTAGCCCCCCCTGCATGGATG
>JBOGHQ010000344.1:0-3121 GCA_050744785.1 Acidimicrobiales bacterium
GGTCATGCCCGGGCCCGAGCGACCCATGCTCACCGCCACACCGGCTGCCGCCACCCGGGCCTGCCCTCCGGCCGCCGCCGGGCTGGCTGCCGACGTGGACGGCGACGGGTGCCGCACACCGGTGGTCTGGCACGACAACGTGCTGGAGGCGGGCGGCGCCCGCTACCGGCTGGGGCGCCCCGGCGACCAGCTCCTCCTCGGCGACTGGGACTGCGACGGCCGGGACACGCCCGCCCTCTACCGCCCCTCCACCGGCCAGGTCTTCGTCTTCACCGACTGGGCGGGGACCGGTGCGCCGCTCCCCGCGGCTCGCACCGCCCGCCACGCTGCCGGCGCCACGGCCCGGGTCGCCCCCGGCGCCGCTGGCTGCGACCGCATCCTCGTTCTGGAGTAAATAGCCTCCGGATTCCGGAGGCTATTTACTCCAGAGCTGCGTCAGGCGGCCAGGGCGCGGGCCGTGGCCAGGTCGGGGGCGATGCCGAGGCGGACCTCGGTGCCGGCGCAGCGCACCACCGCGTCCTGGCTGGCGCCGTCGAAGGCCAGCTCTTCGCCCTCCCGGCGGTCGACGGCCCGGGCGTCGGGGAAGGCGGCCGCGTACCAGCTGGCCATGCTGGCGCAGAGGGGCCGCTCACCGGCCCGCTGCACCAGGGCCACGCCCAGGGCGGTGCGCTCGCCGTCGGCCCAGACCCGCAGCTCCCCGCCGGCCCAGGCCGCGGCCCGGCCCAGCGGGTCGTCGAGGGAGCGGTCCGGGTCGCCGCCGGGCGCCTCGAAGAGCCACTGCAGCTGGGCCGCACCGAGCGACATGGTGGGCGCCGGCTCCCACGACGCGCCGGCCGCCCCCGGGTCACGGGCGTCGACGGCGCCTTCCCCGGCCCGGTACCGGTCGGGGAACAGCACCTGGGCCGTGGTGGTGGGCAGCACGCGGTAGGCCCGGTCCACGGCCGCCCAGCCGCCGCGGGCGTGCAGGTTGCACGCGAACTCCAACCCCTCGAGGTAGGGGAAGGCCAGCTCGCGCTGGAGCTGGTAGGGCAGGGCGGCCACGTCCACCTCACCGCCCAGCGCCGCGCTCAGGGCGCGCACCTGCTCCACGAACGGCACGTGCCCCACCAGGTACTGCTGCATGAGCAGGGTGGCGTCGCCCTCCACCAGCGCCGCCCCGGCCAAGAGCTTGTCCTCTTCCCCGGGTGGGGGCGTGGCGTCGAGGGGCGGAAGACCGTGCACCTGGTCGGTGAGGGCATGGTCCAGCTCGTGGGCCAGGACGGTGCGGGTGAACCCGTCCAGGCGGCCCTGACCGGTGCGGAGCACCACCAGCTCGCGGGTGTCGGGGTCGTAGAACCCGGCCACCATCTCGCCCACCGACTCGAGCAGGATCTCCCGCAGGTCGGAGCCGGGCGGCAGGACGCCCAGCGCCACCAGGGCACGGCTGTCGGCCTCAAGCGATCCGGGCGGCACCTCGGCCACGGACAGGTCCCGGACGCGTTGGGCCAGGTCGTCCTGGCTCAGGTACACGGGGTCGGGCAGGTCCCGGAAGCGCAGGCCCCGTAGCCGCTCCACCACGGCGGCCACCTCGCGCAGCTGCTGGTCGGGGCCGGCGCTGCCGCCCCGTTCGAAGAAGCCGGGCCCGCCGTCCTCGGTGGCGTCGCTGATGGCGTCGCCACAGTCTTCGAGCAGCCCGCCCACCAGCCCGCCCCCTTCGCCGTCCCCGCCCGAGGCCTCCACCAGGCGGTCCAGGAACTCGGGCAGCTCGCCGGCCGGGTCCTCGGCCGCGGCCCGGGCCTCCTCCTCGGCCCGGGCCTCCTCCCGCCGATCGGCGGCCAGGGCATTGAGCCGGTCCTGCTCGTCCAGGCGGTCCCGCCGGGCCTCCTCGGACCGCTCGGGCACCACCAGCAGGGCGGCCACCGACGCCGTGGCCAGCGAAACCACGGCCACCCCCAACGCCCGCACCGGTGCCTTCACGTGGTCCCCCTCCTGCCCGCCGGCGCAGTGCCGCGGGCCGCCGCCGGCCGGGCCGACGTGGCCCGGAACGAGACGCCATGAGGGTAGCCAAAAAGCGTCAGAGTTGGTAGAGTTCGGCCATGGCCGAGACCATCCGCTGGATGAGCACCCGGGAGACATCCGAGCGTCTCGGGGTCACGTTGCGCACCTTGTACCGATTCATCGACGAGGGCCAGATCGCCGCCTACAAGCTGGGCCGGGTCATCCGGCTCAAGGAGAGCGACGTCGAAGCCTTCATCGAGCAGGCCCGCATCGCCCCCGGCGCCCTCGAGCACCTCTACCCCGAGCCCCGCAAGGAAGCGGCCCGCTGACCCGTCGCAGCTCTAACCCAGCAGGGTCACCTCCCGCACCGAGCCGAGGCGCACGTACACCGTCCCGCCCGGTTCGCCGTCGAGCCGCACCGTCGCCACATCGGCCCCCACCGCCCGCAGTTGGCCGGCCAGCGCCTCGCCGCCACCGTCCACCACGATGCGCACCCGCGGCCGCTCGCCGGCCAACCCGTTGAGGACGTCGGCCAACCCGGCGTCCACCGGCGCGCTCCGCTCCGAGGCGGCCTCGCCGGCCTGGTACCCGCGCTCGGGCCGGACCATAGCCACCGCCTCGAAGGCCAGGAGGGTGGCGGTGCCACCGTCGTGGCGGAGCACGCAGAAGTCCCGGGCCACCGCCGCGATGCGGCCCTGCAGCACCCGCCCCGCGGTGGTGCGCACCGCCACCGCGGTACCGGCCTCGGAGAGGTCGACGGCCAGGCCGGCGAAGCGGGCATCCTCCTCGGCCTGGTGGCGGAGCCACCGCTCGCGGGACCGGGCCCGGGCTGCCTCGTCGACGCTTGTGTCAGCCGCCCACTTGGCCAGGTCGGACAGCAGGGCATCGATGTCCCCGTGCTCCATTCCGGGCGACGCTAGTGCCGCGGCCACAAACCTTCGCCGCGAGCTCAGCTCGCCCGCCGGAGCTCGATCAACTTCGACCGAATGGGGAGAGCGAAGCGAACGAATGAGGTCGAGGGCTAGCGTCGCGCCGGTGACCGACGACTGCCTGTTCTGCAGGATCGTGGCGGGGTCGGTGCCGGCGGAGGAAGTGGCGTCCACCGAGCACACCTATGCCTTCCGGGACATCGAGCCCGCCGCCC
>JBOGHQ010000345.1:0-8212 GCA_050744785.1 Acidimicrobiales bacterium
GCCCTCGGCCCCCTGGCCGGGCTGGTGGCCGGCGACATCGTCGACCTCCTGCCCCGCTGGCTGTCGGCCCGTGCCTGAGCCGCCCGGGCCCCAGCCAGGCTGGCGCCCGGCCTGGGCCGAGGTGGACCTGGACGCGGTGGGCCACAACGTGGCGGTGCTCCGCGAGCGGTGTGCGCCCGCCGCCCTGTGCGCGGTGGTGAAGGCCGATGGCTACGGCCACGGCGCGGTACCGGTGGCGAGGGCCGTCCTGGAGGCCGGCGCCACGTGGCTGGCGGTCGCCTTGGTGGAGGAGGGGCTGGCCCTGCGGGAGGCCGGCCTGACCGCGCCCATCCTGTTGCTCTCCGAACCGCCGCCGCCGGCCATGGAGGCGGCCGTGGCCGCCCGGCTCACCCTCACGCTCTACACCGCGACCGGTGTGGCCGCCGCCGTCGAGGCGGTGGGGCCGTCGCGGCCGCCGGTCGGCGTGCATCTGAAGGTGGACACCGGCATGCACCGCGTCGGGGCCGACCCGGAGGATGCGGCGGCGCTGGCACGGGCCGTCACCGAGGCGCGAGGGCTCCGGCTGGAGGGACTGTGGACCCACCTGGCGGTGGCCGACGAGCCCGACCAGGGCAGCGTCACCGCCGGCCAGCTGGCCCGCTTCGAGGAGGTCCGCGACGCACTGGCCGCCAACGGCATCACTCCCAGCCTGCTCCACGCCGCCAACTCCGCCGGTGCGCTGGGCCACCCCTCGGCCCGCTACGACCTGGTGCGCTGCGGCATCGCCGTCTACGGCTACCCGCCCGGCGCGGCGCTGGCCGGCGCGGTGGACCTGCGTCCCGCCCTCTGCCTCCGGTCGAGGGTGACCCTCGTCCGCCGGCTGGCCGCAGGGGAGCGCCTGTCGTACGGCCGGCGCTACGCCATCCCGGAGCCGGGCTCGGTGGTGGCCACCGTCCCCCTCGGGTACGCCGACGGCGTGCCCCGCCGGCTCTCGGCGGCGGGCGGCGAGGTGTTGGTGGGGGGCCGCCGGCGGCCCATCGCCGGGACGGTCACCATGGACCAGCTGATGGTGGACTGCGGACCGGGCACCGCGGTGCAGGTGGGCGACGAGGTCGTCCTGCTCGGTCGCCAGGGAGACGACGAGATCACCGCCGACGAGTGGGCGGCGCGGCTGGGGACGATCAGCTACGAGATCCTGTGCGGCATCGGCCCTCGGGTGCGGCGGCTCGTCAAGGGTGGCTCGGCTGCGTCGGCCGAGAGGGGCGGAGACGTCATCCAGGAGGCCTTGGCGCTCGGGGAGTGACGCAACGTTTCTCCGGCAATGCCCGGACCGGTCGCGGGATCGGTCCCCCTGGGGTCAATTCCCGATACCGGAGCGATGGTCGCCGCCGGCCGGCAGATCTCGGCCCTGTTCTGAGCGCCGGGCGCCGCCGCACCGGCCCTCGCAGCCCGCCGGTAGCATTCTTAGTCGTGCTCGCCCTGGCTGAGCTCGAACACGAGGCCCTGGCCTGCACGCGCTGCCCGCTGGCGGGCGGGCGCACCACGGTGGTGTTCGGGGTGGGTGACCCCCACGCCGACCTCATGTTCGTCGGCGAGGGCCCCGGCCACGAAGAGGACCTGAAGGGTGAGCCCTTCGTCGGCCGCTCCGGTCGCCTCCTGGACCGCCTCCTCTGTGAGGAGCTCGGCATGGGACGGGACGGCGTCTACATCGCCAACGTGGTCAAGTGCCGGCCCCCCGGGAACCGGGACCCCCTGCCCGAGGAGGTGGCCGCCTGCCGGCCCTACCTCGAGCGCCAGATCGAGCTGATCGCGCCGCGGGTCATCGTCACCCTCGGCAACTTCGCAGCCCGCCTTCTGCTCGACACCTCGGCCGGCATCAAGGCCCTGCGGGGCCGCACCTACCCCTACGGCCAGGCCGTGGTGGTCCCCACCTTCCACCCCTCGTTCGTGCTGCGCAGCGGCGCGACCGGCGAGGTGATGGCCGGCATCCGGGCCGACCTCATCCGGGCCAAGGAGCAGCTCGGGGTGGCGGTGTGATCGCCGCCGTCACCAAGTCGGCCGACGACACGCGGGAGCTCGGCGCCGCCCTGGCCACGGTGGCGCGGCCCGGCGACCTCATCCTGCTCTCGGGCGACCTCGGGGCCGGCAAGACCACACTGGCTCAGGGCTTCGGTCGCGGCCTTGGCGTCGGCGAACCCATCGTCAGCCCCACCTTCGTCCTGGCCCGGCTGTACAAGGGCCGGCTGCCCCTGGTACACGCCGACGCCTACCGCATGGAGAGCCTGCAGGAGGTGTCCGACCTCGACCTGGCCGAGTTCCTGGACGAGGGCAGCGTGGCGCTGGTCGAGTGGGGCGACGTGATCGCCCCGGCGTTGCCGGCTGACTTTCTCGAGCTGCGCCTGGAGTTCGGAGACGGCGACGACGAGCGTCAGGTCCGGCTGCGCGCGGTGGGCCCGGCCTGGTCCATCCGGATGGGACCGGTGGGGGCCGCCCTGGGCAGGTGGCAGGCGTGATCATCCTCGGCATCGAGACGGCCACGCCCCAGGTGGGCTGCGCCCTGGGGGGCGTCGAGGGCGTGCTGGCCAGCTTCACCGCCGCCAAGGGCCGCCGCCACGCCGAGACCCTGGTCCCGGCAGTGGACTTCGTGTGCCGCCAGGCCCGGGTCAGCTTGGACGAGGTGAGCGTGGTGGCGGTGGACGTGGGCCCCGGCCTCTTCACCGGCCTGCGGGTGGGAGTGGCCACCGCCAAGGCCATGGCCCAGGCCCTCCGGGTGCCCATGATCGGGCTGTCCAGCCTCGACCTGCTGGCGTTCACGTTCCAGCACTCCGACGGCATGATCGCCACGGTGGTGGACGCTCGCCGGGGCGAGGTCTTCGCCGCCCTCTACCGGCCCGTCCCGGGCGGCGTGCAGCGGGTGGCAGCGCCGCGCGTGTGCGCGCCAGGGGAGCTGGCCTCCGAATTGATGGCCATGAACGAGGACTGCCTGCTGGTGGGCGACGGCGCCCTTCGGTACTCGGCCGCCTTCGACGACCACCGGTTCCTCCAGATCGCCGACAGTGCGTTCGCCTACCCCTCCCCGGCTGCCCTGGTCCAGCTGGCCCAGGCCCGGGCCCTGCGGGAGGAGTTCGTCCGGCCCTCCGAGCTGGAGCCCCTCTACCTGCGCAAGGCCGACGCCGAGATCAACTGGGAGCGGCGGGAGAGTGCCTAGTGCCCCGGCCTCATTCGTTCGCTTCGCTCACTCCATTCGGCCGAATGGATCGTGCTCCGGCGGCACCAGCCAGGTCACGGGGGGGCGGTGACGGTGGCGGTCCGGGTCCCCGAGGAGCCGGTCCGGTCGCCTGAGGTCCACCTCACCCCGATGCGCCGGCGCCACCTGCGGTCCGTCCTGCGCATCGAGGCCCAGGTGTACCCCCGGCCCTGGTCCCTCCGGCTGTTCATGAGCGAGCTGGCCCTGCGCACCACCCGCGCCTACACGGTGGCCACCGTCGGCGGCGCCGTGGTGGGGTACTCGGGGCTGATGGTCACAGGCGAGGACGCCCATGTCACCACCCTGGCCGTCGACCCACAGTGGCACCGGCGGGGCATAGGCTCCCGCCTCCTGCTGGAGCTGGCCCGGACGGCTGTCGACCGGGGCGCCCGCCACCTCACCCTGGAGGTGCGGATCACCAACGGCCCGGCTCAGAGCTTGTACCGCAAGTTCGGGTTCGTGCCGGCCGGCGTGCGCAAGAACTACTACGTGGAAACCAACGAGGACGCCCTGGTGATGTGGGCCAACGACATCGACAGCCCTGATTGCCTCGAGCGCCTGGCCAGCATCGAGGCCCGTCTGCCCATCCCTGGAGGCGACGCTCGATGACCGCCGTAGCCGGTGCTCCCGGCACCCCGTCCAAGATCCTCGGCATCGAGACGTCCTGCGACGAGACGGCGGCCGCCGTGGTGGCGGACGGCCACCGGCTGCTGTCGTCGGTGGTGAGCAGCCAGGTCGACCTGCACGCCGCCTTCGGGGGCGTGGTCCCAGAGCTGGCCAGCCGGGCCCACGTGGAGCTGCTCACCCCGGTGGTGGCCGAGGCCATGCTCGAGGCGGGGGTGGAGGGGCCCGACCTGGACGCGGTGGCGGCCACGGTGGGCCCCGGGCTGGTGGGGTCCCTGCTGGTGGGCCTGAGCGCGGCCAAGGCCCTGGCCTTGGTGTGGGGCGTCCCCTTCGTGGGGGTCAACCACCTGGAGGGCCACATCTACGCCTCGTTCCTGGAGGAGCCGGACCTGGAGCCGCCGCTCGTGGTGCTCCTGGTGTCGGGCGGCCACACCATGCTGGTGGCCATGGAGGGCCACGGCCGGTACCGGCTGCTGGGGGCCACCCTCGACGACGCCGCCGGCGAGGCCTACGACAAGGTGGCCCGGTTCCTGGGGCTGGGCTACCCGGGCGGCCCCGCCATCGACCAGCTGGCCATGGAGGGCGACCCCACCGCCATCACCTTCCCCCGCGGCCTGCTCCACGAGGGTTACGACTTCAGCTTCAGCGGCATCAAGACCTCGGTGGTCACCTACGTGCGCAAGCACCCCGACACCTCGGTCGCCGACGTGGCCGCCTCCTTCCAGGAGGCGGTGGTGGACGTCCTGGTCACCAAGGCCCAGCGGGCTGCGGCCGAGATCGGCGCCGCCGGCATCGTGCTGGGCGGGGGCGTGGCCGCCAACTCCCGCCTGCGGGAGCGCATCCTCGACGCCTGCATCGCCGACGGGCTGCGGGCCTTCCTGCCCAGCCGGTCCATGTGCACCGACAACGCGGCCATGATCGCCGCCGCCGGCTGGTGGCGCCTCCAGTCCGACGGGCCGTCCTCCCTGTCGGCCGGCGCAGACCCCGGGCTGGGCCTCCCGCTCGTCGGCTGAGTACCTCCCCGGCTGGGCCCACCTCGGCACTTGCCGACGCGGCCCTTGTCGCCTATCGTTAGCACTCGACAGTCGAGAGTGCTAACACCATCCCGGAGGCCCAAGACATGAACCTGCAACCGCTCGACGACCGCATCGTGGTCCGTCCCGTGGAGTCCGAGGAAACCACCGCGTCGGGTCTGGTCATCCCCGACACGGCGAAGGAGAAGCCCCAGCAGGGCGAGGTCATCGCCGTGGGCCCGGGCCGGCGGTCGGACACCACCGGCGAGATCATCCCCCTCGACCTGAGCGCGGGGGACCGCGTCGTCTACTCCAAGTACGGCGGCACCGAGATCACCATCGACGGCGAGGACCTGCTCATCCTCACCAGCCGCGACGTCTTGGCCAAGGTGTCGAAGTAGTGGCCAAGCAGCTCAAGTTCGACGCAGCGGCCCGCCGGGGCCTCGAGTCGGGCGTCAACCGGCTGGCCAACACCGTCAAGGTCACCCTTGGCCCCCGCGGTCGAAACGTGGTGATCGAGAAGAAGTTCGGCGCGCCCACCATCACCAACGACGGCGTCACCATCGCCCGGGAGATCAAGCTGGAGGACCCCTTCGAGGACATGGGGGCCCAGCTGGTGAAGGAGGTGGCCACCAAGACCAACGACATCGCCGGCGACGGCACCACCACCGCCACCGTGCTGGCCCAGGCACTCGTCCACGAGGGCCTGCGCAACGTGGCCGCCGGTGCCAACCCCATGTCGCTCAAGCGGGGCATCGAGCGGGGCGTGGCCGCCGCCGTCGAGTCCATCAAGGCCCAGGCCAAGGACATCGACGACCGCAGCGAGATCGCCCAGGTGGCGTCCATCTCCGCCGCCGAGGCCAGCATCGGCGAGATCCTGGCCGACGCCATCGACCGGGTCGGCAAGGACGGCACCGTCACCGTCGAGGAGTCCAACACCTTCGGCATGGAGCTCGAGTTCACCGAGGGCATGCAGTTCGACAAGGGGTACCTCTCGCCGCACTTCGTCACCGACGCCGAGCGCCAGGAAGCCGTGCTGGAGGACCCCTACATCCTCTTCGTCAACGCCAAGATCTCCGCCGTCCACGAGATCGTGCCGGTGCTGGAGCGGGTCATGCAGGCCACCAAGCCGCTGCTGATCGTGGCCGAGGACGTCGACGGCGAGGCCCTCGCCACCCTGGTGGTGAACAAGATCCGCGGCACGTTCAACTCCGTGGCCGTCAAGGCCCCGGCCTTCGGCGAGCGGCGCAAGGCCATGCTCCAGGACGTCGCCATCCTCACCGGCGGCGAGCTGGTGGCCGCCGAGCTGGGCGTGAAGCTGGAGAACGTCACCGTCGACATGCTGGGCGCAGCCCGCAAGGTCATCGTCACCAAGGACACCACCACCATCGTGGAGGGCGGCGGCGACCCGGCCAGGATCAAGGAGCGGACCCAGCAGCTCCGCAGGGAGATCGACGACGCCACCTCGGACTGGGACCGCGAGAAGCTCCAGGAGCGGCTGGCCAAGCTGGCCGGCGGCGTGGCCGTGGTGAAGGTCGGGGCCGCCACCGAGGTAGAGCTCAAGGAGAAGAAGCACCGCATCGAGGACGCCCTCTCCGCCACCCGTGCCGCCATCGAGGAGGGCATCGTGCCCGGCGGTGGCGTGGCCCTGCTCCGGGCCCGGGCTGCCGTGGACGAGGTCATCGCCGGCTTATCCGGGGACGAGTCCACCGGGGCGCTGGCCGTGCGCCGGGCCCTGGAGGAGCCCCTCAAGTGGATCGCCTACAACGCCGGGCTGGAGGCCCCCTTCGCCGTCCAGCAGACCGAGCGAGAGAGCGGCAGCGTGGGGCTGAACGCCGTCACCGGCCAGTTCGAGGACCTGTACAAGGCCGGCGTCATCGACCCCGCCAAGGTCACCCGGTCCGCCCTCGAGAACGCGGCGTCCATCGCCGCCATGCTGCTCACCACCGAGGTCCTGGTGGCCGACAAGCCCGAGTACGAGCCGGAGGTCAACGTCGGCGGCGCCCAGCGCATGCGCCGGGAGTACGCGGCCGGCAACGCCATGACCGGCCTGGGCGGCATGGGGATGATGTAGGGGTCATGCCCGAGATCCCCCCGCCCGACCCGGAGAAGCTGCTAGCCAGCTGGATGCAGTGGGAGCAGGGCCAGCTCACGCCCGGACGGGTCATGGCCGACCTCAAGAAGGGCGGCCTCAGGGACCTCCTGGAGGCAACCGTGCAGGCCAGGCGGGAGATTGTCACTGGCTGACGCCCGTACCTCCGCGACGGTCGATCGGGGCCCCGCCGGTGGCGGGGCCCCGGCGCGCCACCTGGCCGCGGTCATTACCGACGGCGCGCACAGTGTTCTCGCGCCTTACCGGCGGGTTCCGGATTGGGTACCTTCGGGACCTAGCGTTCATATGACCGACCAGCCCCCGCTCTCTCCGCCGGTCACCGTCCACGAACCAACGCTCCGCCACGTCACGGCGGAAGCGCTGTTGATCGTGCGCTCCTGCTCGGCCGTTGCCGTCACCGTGGCCACCTACGCCCCGGTGATGATCCTCGGCACGTCGGCGGTGGCCGTCCAGCTGGATCAAGCCCAGTGGGAGGCGGGCCAGGGGCCGGGTATCGACGCCATCCAGCAGCTGCAGGTGTTCAACGTGGCCGATCTTGCCGCCACCCGGTCGTGGCCGGAGTTCACGGCCCTGGCCGTGGCCCACGGCCTGAGGAGCAGCCTGGCCGTGCCGGTCACCTGGCGGGGTCGGGCCATGGGCGCGTTGAACCTCTACTCGGTCGAGCCGGACGGTTTCGCCGGCCTCGAGCCCCTCGGCCTGCGGCTGGCGAGCGACGCCGCCCTGGCGCTGTCGACCCCGGCCGACACGGTGGCGCGGGAGCGCCGGCTGGCCACGGCGCCCACCGGCGCTGACGAACGTCCTCGGGAGCGAGCCGTCTCCTGAGGTGAACGGAACACCCGGCCGCAGGGCCGGTGCCCTGCGCCGGCGCGGCCACGGAGGAGAGGAGACAACAGCCATGTTGCGACGGTTCTTGAAGAGGTCGGGAGAGGCCCGCACCAGCCGGGCCGGCTCGGCCGAGGCCGAGGCTGCCGCCGAGCTGCGGCGGGTGGCCGAGTCCTTGGGCGTGCCGCCCCCCGACGCCGGTTGGGCGCTGCCCGGCACGGCCTGGGAGGACGAGCCGGCTGGGGGTGGCGCTACCGGGCCGGAAGCGGCCATCGGGCCGGCCCCCGAAGAGGCCGTCCACGCCGGTGCGGTCCCCGAGCCTTCGCCGCCAGACGAACCCGCAGTTGCTGGCGACGCAGGCGAGGCCGCCACGACCGCGGCGGGCACCGGGCGTGCCACCAGCCGGGCCCGGCC
>JBOGHQ010000346.1:0-5717 GCA_050744785.1 Acidimicrobiales bacterium
GGGCGCAGGAGGTGGGAGGCGACGGCGGCCGGCCAGAGGTTGGATCACCGGGCGGCGCGCCGGCCCGGGCCAGGGCCCTCGACGGTCGCCACGACCCGCTGCTGGCGGGCGCCCTCCCTGGCGCCGTCAACGTGGTGGTGGTGCCGCTGGTGGTGGAGGACCTCGCCGTCGGGACGCTGGCGGTGGAGCGGGGCGGGGGCGCCGGCGCCCAGGTGACGGCCCGCACCGTGGACCTGCTGTCGCAGTTCGGGGCCCACGCCGCCCTGGCCCTGCGGGCCGCGGCCCTGCGCGCCCAGGTGGAGCGGCTGGCCGGCACTGACGCCCTGACCGGACTGGCCAACCGCCGCGTCTTCCAGGAGTCGCTGGCCCGGGAGCTGGCGGTGGCCGCCCGCCGGGGGGAGCGGTGCGGGCTGGTGGTGCTGGACGTGGACCACTTCAAGGCCGTCAACGACACCCACGGCCACCAGGCCGGCGACGAGGTGCTGCGCCTGGTGGGCCGGGCCCTGGCCGAGGCGGCGAGGGAGACCGACACGGCGGCCCGCTACGGCGGCGAGGAGTTCGCCGTGGTCGTGCCGGGCTGCGCCACGTCCGAGGCGGCCGCGGTGGCGGAGCGGCTGCGGGCCGCCGTCATCGCCACCTGCGCGGCCGGCCCCGTGCCGGTGACGGTCAGCGCCGGCGTGGCGTCCTACCCCGCCGACGCCCTCGACGGTGACGCCCTGGTGGCCGCCGCCGACGCCGGCCTCTACCGGGCCAAGCGGCTGGGCCGGAACCGCACCGTCCGCTTCCGCCGGCCCCGGCCCGCCCGCACCGCCGGCCGGCGCCGCCTGCCCGCCGCCGCCTGACCGCGCTCGCCCCCGCCTTCCGCGTCGCACCAAGAACCGAGCGGACCGTAGGCTCGCGCCCATGAGCCCGGAGATGGCCAAGACCGACGAGGAGTGGCGCCGGCAGCTGACGCCGGAGCAGTACGCCGTGCTGCGCCAGAAGGGCACCGAGCGGCCCTTCACGGGCAAGTACGTGCACGCCAAGGAGGACGGCATGTACCGCTGCGCCGCCTGCGGCGCCGCCCTGTTCTCCTCCGACACCAAGTTCGAGTCGGGCACGGGGTGGCCCAGCTTCACCGAGCCGGCCGTGGCCGACGCCGTGGAGCTGGTGCCGGACCACAGCCACGGCATGGTGCGCACCGAGGTGGTGTGCCGGAACTGCGGCGGCCACCTCGGCCACGTCTTCCCCGACGGCCCCGGCCCCACCGGCCAGCGCTACTGCATCAACTCCTGCTCGCTGGACCTCGACACCACCACGCCCTGAGCGTTCATGGCCGAGTCGTGCTCCACCTGCTCGGGCACTACTGCGCGATGAACGAGGGGTCGAGGCCGGCGAGGACGGCCATGGCCGCGTTGCGGCCGTTGGCGGCGATGACGCTGCCGCCGGGGTGGGTGGCGGCGCCGCACAGGTAGAGCCCGGGCACCGGGGTGCGGGACGGGAAGCGCCGGTCCCAGAGCTGGTCGGCCAGGCACTCGCCCTGGAAGATGTGGCCGCCGGTAAGGCCGACGCGGGCCTCGATGTCGGGCGGGCCCAGCACCTGGCGGTGCTCGACGACCTCCGCCACGTCGGGGGCGGCGCGCGCCACCGAGGCCAGGACGGCGTCGCCGATCTCCTCCCGCCGCTCGTCCCAGGTGCCCGAGGCCAACCGGTAGGGGGCGTACTGGGCCAACACGCTCATGGCGTGCCGGCCGGTGGGTGCGACCGACCGGTCGTAGGCGGTGTGGAAGTACACCTCGCACCAGGCTGGGGCGGCCACGCCCCGGCGGGCCGCCTCGCTGGCGGCCTGGGTGTCGTCGATGCCCCCGCTGACGGTGACCATGGCCCGGTAGGGCGTGCCGCCCAGGCCGGCGCCGGCGGGGAAGGTCGGCAGCCGCGTGAGCCCGCAGTTCACCTTCACCGTGGCCCCCTCGATCCGCCACCGGGCCACCCGCTCCCGCCACGACTCGGGCACCTCGCCGGCGCCGTCCCCACCGGCGTCGCACAGGGCCAGGGTCCGCACCGGGTCGGCGTTGGACACCACCACGGCGGCCCGTACCAGCTCGCCGCCCTCCAGCCGCACGCCCACGCCCGCATCGATGGCGGCCACCGGCACACCGGCCGCCACCACTGCGCCCGCCTCCATGGCCGCCGCCGCCAGCGCGAACGACACCCGGCCCATGCCGCCTTCGACATAGCCCCACACGCCGCCCGCCCCTTCCAGCGTGCCCATGGAGTGGAGGGCGTGGATGGCGGCCGTGCCGGGGTCGCGGGGGCCGGCGGCCGAGCCGATCACGCCCTGCCCGTGCAGGGCAGTGCAGAGCCGCTCGTCTTCCACGTGGCGTTCCACCACGTCGGCGATGGACGCCTCGAACAGGACCTCGGCGGCCTCGGTGTCGCCGGCCAGGCGCGCCTCGAGCTCGGCCCGGTCCGGCGCCGGCCCCAGCCAGGTGTCCCGGCCCGGGCCGGACCGGAGGGCGGTACGGATGCGGGCGAAGAGGTCCTCGTAGGCGAAGAAGCCGTCCACGTCGCGCGCCGACAGCGCCGCCACCGCGGCGGCGGTGCGGGCCCGGTCGTTCCACACCGCCAGCGACGACCCGTCCGGGAACGGGCACCACAGGTGGGGATCGGCGGGATGGGCCCGGTAGCCGTGCCGGCGCAGGTCCAGCTCCTCGATCACGAGGGGATGGAGCAGGCCCACGAGGTAGGCACACGGGCTCACCAGCCAGGCCGGGTCGGGGAAGGGCTGCTCCAGCGTGCAGGCCCCGCCCAGCCGGTCCCGCCGCTCCAGCACCAGCACCGACCAGCCGGCGCGGGCCAGGTAGGCGGCGGCGGTGAGGCCGTTGTGGCCTCCGCCCACCACCACGGCGTCCCAGCGCCGGCCGGCCAGCTCCGCCACCGGCGCGGGCAGCCCCACCACGCCCAGCCGGGCCTGCACGTCCACGGCGCCGCACGCTACGGCCCGCGCTTGCCAACCACCGAGGTCGCGAACAGGATCGGGGGAGTGGCCCGCATCATCGACACCCTGCCCGCCTTCGAGGAGTACGCCCGCTCGTCGTTCGTCGACAGCCCCGTGATGCGGGAGCAGAACTGGCGGGACGTCTACGAGATGACCAACCCCGAGGTCTTCGAGGCCTTCTACGCCGACCAGGACGTCGTCGAGGGCCGGTCCGCGGTCGTGCGGGAGCTCACCCTGGTGCGCCAGCGGGCGGCCGAGGGCGGCCCGGCCGTCCAGCGGGCCATCGAGGAGCTGGAGCCGGCGGTGCGGGAGGCCATGGGCGTGGCACCCACGCCCGACCCCCTCCACGTCCTGATGGTGGGCGCCTACTCGGCCAACGTGCTGGTGGGCCGGCTGGGCGACGACGTGGCGGTGTTCCACTGCCTCGAGTGGTTCCAGTCCGAGGAGGGCAGCCGGGTGCTGGTCACCCACGAGGACGCCCACGCCTGGCACCAGATCGTCCTCGGCACCCGCCCGCCGGAGGACGACGCGGCCTGGACGGCGTTCTCGGAGGGCGTGGCCACCCAGGTCTCGCGCCGGGTCGTCCCGGGCCGGCCCGACGACGACTACTTCTGGTTCGGGCACGAGGGCTTCGAGGACTGGCTGCCGTGGTGCCAGGAGCACCGGGCCGAGCTGCTGGCCCGCTTCCGCGACGAGCTGGACGGCGAGGGGACCGCCGAGGCCTGGTTCGGGTCGGGGCTGGTGGAGAAGCGCTGGCGGCTGGGTTACTTCGTGGCCGACGAGCTGGTGGGCGGCATGGGGCAGCCGCTGCCCGAGCTAGTCGCCATGAGCGTGGACGAGGCCCGGGCCGCCGTCCGGGAGGCGCTGGCCGCTGCCCCTTGACCTGGCCCTAAGGGCCGGGTTTTACCCTGGGGAGAGCACAGCGTCGTGCCGTCCTCCGGAGGTTCCGGAGGCGCTCCACCACCGGAGGTTTTGCCATGGCCACGGCCGCCACCAGCTGTTCCTGCGGATGCAGCTCGATGACGTCTCTTACCGCCGCCGAGCCGTGCGGCTGCGGGTGCGCGTGCTGCGGCGAGGCCACCCGCACCAAGGAACAGGAGGTCGCCGAGCTCGTCACCCTTCGCCAGGCCATCGACAAGCGCCTGGTCGAGCTCGAGCCGGATCGCGCCGGCGCCTGACGCGCACCCGTTTGGCGCGGCGCGGCGGCGTCCGGTCGGGCGCGGACACCTGGTCCCCCCAGCCCGTCCCGGCCGGACTCGCCGATTCTCGTTTCTCGTGACGCTCCAGTGGATAGGTGCAGTGCTGGCCCCGTCGCAGCCGCGGTGGGGCACGACGCGGACATCGATCCCTGGAGGTCCCACATGCGGCGGTACGCAGTCCTGCTCCTGACAGGGGTGCTCGGCTTGGTCGGCCTAGTCGGCACGGCCAGCCCGGCGGCAGCCCAGGACGACACCTGCCAGTCCCCGGAGGAGGCCACGGTCGAGGGCACGACGGGTACGGACGGTGACGACATCATCTACGGCACCCCTGGCCCCGACGTGATCGAGGCCGGCGACGGCAACGACTTCGTCTGTGGCCTCGACGGCGACGACATCATCTCCGGTGGCAACGGGAACGACTTCCTCCTCGGCGGCGACGGCGACGACACCATCAGCGGAGGCAAGGGCGACGACGGGATCCTTGGCGGCGACTTCAACCAGGACCGCGGCCCCTTCGCGGGCACCGACGGCAACGACATCCTCGACGGCGGCCAGGGCGACGATTTCGTCACCGGCCAGCGGGGGAACGACTCGGTGAGCGGCGGGCCGGGCATGGACGCCCTGTTCGGCGGTCCGGGCAACGACTCGGTCCAGGGCGGCCCCGGAGACGACTTCCTGGCCGGCCTGTTCGGCGACGACACCCTCGAGGGCGGTCCCGGCGACGACGTCATGAACGGCGACATCTTCGAGCCGTTCTCGGAGGAGCCCCTCCGCGACGAGCTGCCCAACACCGACACCTGCATCGGCGGCCCCGACGAGGACGCCTCCTTCTTCTGCGAGAACAACGAGAACGTGGAGGCCGACCTCACCCCGCCGTCCACCTGATCCACCACACCGAAGGCAACGGAAAGAGGGCGCCACTCCGGCGCCCTCTTTCTCGTTCCAGGTAGGTGGTCAGCGGGGGACGGCGGCGGCCGCCACCACCGGCGAGCGCAGGTTGTTGGTGGCCAGGCTCCCGAGGAACGGGGCGCCCAGGGCGAACACGCCACCGTCCTCTCCGGCCAGCCAGTAACCGCCGCCGGCCGAGGCAGCGAGGGCCCGCACCGGGCTGACCAGGCGGGCCGCCGCCGCGGAGCCGGCGAACACGGCGTCACCGAAGGCGAAGACGCCACCGTCGGAGGCCGCCATCCAGTAGCCCCGGCCCGAGGGGGTGGCGGTGACGCCCACCACCGCCGACCGCAGGGGCAGGCCGGCGGCAGAGCCGGCGAAGCGTGCGTCGCCGAAGGCGAAGAGGCCGCCGTCGGTGCCGACCAGGCGGTAGCCGGCGCCGGTGGGCGTGCCGGCGATGCCGGCGATCTTGCCGCCCAGCCTGAGGGACGCGGCCGAGCCGGCGAAGCGCGCGTCGCCGAACGCGAACACCCCGCCGTCGGCGGCCGCCAGCCAGTAGCCCCGCCCGCTGGCGGTGGGCGCGATCCCGACCACGGGGGCGTTGAGCCGGGCCCGGCCCATGGAGCCGCGGTACACGGCGTCGCCGAAGGCGA
>JBOGHQ010000347.1:0-6748 GCA_050744785.1 Acidimicrobiales bacterium
AGGAGGAGGAGCACGTCATCGCCCAGGCCAACGCCAGCCTGGACGACAACGGCCGCTTCACCGAGGATCGCGTCCTGGTGCGCCGCGGCCCCCAGGGGGCCGGCGTGCGGGTGGGCGCCACCACCACGTCCTACGGCTCGAGCACCGAGGTCGACTTTGTGCCGCCGTCCGAGGTGGGCCTCATGGACGTGTCGCCCAAGCAGATCGTCTCGGTGTCCACCGCTCTCATCCCCTTCATCGAGCACGACGACGCCAACCGGGCCCTCATGGGCGCCAACATGCAGAAGCAGGCCGTGCCCCTCCTGCGCCCTGAGGCCCCCTTCATCGGCACCGGCGTCGAGGGGCGGGCCGCCCGGGACGCCGGCGACGTCGTCCTGGCCGAGGAGGACGGCGTCGTCACCGAGGTCACCGGTGACCACATCGCCCTCGAGTACAAGACCAAGGGCCGGCGGATCGAACGGCTGGCCAAGTTCCGCCGCTCCAACCAGAACACCTGCATCAACCAGCGCTCCCTGGTGGGCGAGGGCGACAAGGTGAAGGCGGGCGACGTCCTGGCCGACGGCCCCTCCACCCACAACGGCGAGCTGGCCCTGGGCAAGAACCTGCTCGTGGCCTTCATGCCCTGGGAGGGCTACAACTTCGAGGACGCCATCATCCTCTCGGAGCGCCTGGTGCGCGACGACGTGCTCACCTCGATCCACATCGAGGAGCACGAGGTCGACGCCCGCGACACCAAGCTGGGTGCCGAGGAGATCACCCGGGACATCCCCAACCTCTCCGAGGAGATCCTGAAGGACCTCGACGAGCGGGGCATCATCCGCATCGGTGCCGAGGTCGGCCCGGGCGACGTCCTGGTCGGCAAGGTCACCCCCAAGGGCGAGACCGAGCTCACCCCCGAGGAGCGCCTCCTGCGGGCCATCTTCGGCGAGAAGGCGCGAGAGGTCCGGGACACCAGCCTCAAGGTGCCCCATGGCGAGTCCGGCAAGGTCATCGACGTGCGCGTCTTCTCCCGGGAGGACGCCCACGAGCTTCCCCCCGGCGTCAACCAGCTGGTCCGGGTCTATGTCGCCCAGAAGCGCAAGATCAGCGAGGGCGACAAGCTGGCCGGCCGTCACGGCAACAAGGGCGTCATCTCCAAGATCCTGCCCGTGGAGGACATGCCCTTCCTGGCCGACGGCACCCCCGTCGACATCATCCTCAGCCCCTTCGGCGTGCCCAGCCGCATGAACGTGGGCCAGGTGCTGGAGGCCCACCTCGGCTACGCGGCCCGGTGGGGTTGGGAGGGCGCCGATCACTCCATCGCGCCGGTGCGGGGCACCGAGACCAAGACGCGGCCCATCACCGAGCCGGCCGTCTGGGTGGCCACGCCCGTGTTCGACGGCGCCCACTGGGACGAGGAGGGGAAGGCGGGCCGCACGCCCACCATCCAGAAGATCCTGGGCACCCTCAACCCGGAGAGCTCCGACGGCAACCGCCTCATTGGCGTGGACGGCAAGGCCACCCTCTACAACGGCCGCACCGGCGAGGCGTACGACAACCCCATCACGGTCGGCTACGTCTACATCCTGAAGCTGGCCCACCTGGTGGACGACAAGATCCATGCCCGCTCCACCGGCCCCTACTCGATGATCACCCAGCAGCCCCTGGGCGGGAAGGCGCAGTTCGGCGGCCAGCGCTTCGGAGAGATGGAGGTGTGGGCTCTCGAGGCCTACGGCGCCGCCTACGCCCTCCAGGAGCTCCTCACCATCAAGTCCGACGACGTCCTCGGCCGGGTCAAGGTCTACGAGGCCATCGTCAAGGGCGAGAACATCCCCGAGCCGGGCATCCCCGAGTCGTTCAAGGTCCTCATCAAGGAGATGCAGTCGTTGTGCCTCAACGTGGAGGTGCTGTCGACCACGGGTGAGGAGATCGAGATGCGGGACCTCGACGAGGACGTGTTCCGTACGGCTGAGGAGTTGGGGATCGACATTTCGCGGCCCGAGCGCGGGTCTGACGAGGAGGATGAGCGGCGGGCAGCGGAGCGGGCTTCTCGGTTCTGACCGGTGGCTGGCGACACGCACCACACGTCCTGCATCGAGATCTGAGAGAAGAAGAGAGAAGAGGTACTGGGCTTGTTGGACGTCAATGATTTTGAGCAGTTGCGGATCGGGTTGGCGACGGCTGATTCGATTCGGACGTGGTCGAACGGTGAGGTGAAGAAGCCGGAGACCATCAACTACCGGACGCTGCGGCCTGAGAAGGACGGCCTGTTCTGCGAGAAGATCTTCGGCCCCACCAAGGACTGGGAGTGCTACTGCGGCAAGTACAAGCGCGTCCGGTTCCGGGGGATCATCTGCGAGCGGTGCGGGGTGGAGGTCACCCGGTCCAAGGTGCGCCGGGAGCGGATGGGGCACATCGAGCTGGCCGCCCCCGTCGTGCACATCTGGTACCTGCGCGGCACCCGTTCGTGGTTGGCGTACCTGCTCATGGGGATCGATCCGCGCGAGGAGCTGAAGGCCAAGCAGCTGGAGAAGGTCATCTACTTCGCCGCCAACCTGGTCACCTGGGTGGACGAGGAGAAGCGCCACAACGACCTGCCCAACCAGGAGGCGGAGCTGGCCGAGGAGCTGGCCGAGATCGCCCGCCAGCGGGACCTCGAGATCGATCGTCGCTTCAAGGCCCTCGAGGACGAGGTGGCCGAGCTGGAGGCGGCCGGGGCCAAGGACTCCGAGATCCGCTCCAAGCAGAAGTCGGCCGAGAAGGAGGTGGCCGCCCTCCGCGAGCGTGGCGACACCGAGATCGAGCTGGTCCAGCGGGCCTTCGACGAGTTCAAGAACCTGCACGGCCGAAAGATCATCGAGGACGAGCTGCTGTGGCGCGAGCTGAAGGACCGCTTCGGCGACTACTTCGAGGGCGGCATGGGCGCCGAGGCCATCGCCCGCCTCATCGCCCGCATCGACTTCGACGCCGAGGAGATCAAGCTCCGGGAGGCCATCGACGCCACCGACGGCCGCCGCCCCCTGTCGGTGCAGCGCAAGCAGAAGGCCATCAAGCGGCTCAAGATCGTCACCGCCTTCAACCGCCGTGACGACAACGGCAAGCGGTCCAACGACCCCCGGGCCATGATCCTCGACGCCGTCCCGGTCATCCCGCCCGAGCTGCGGCCCATGGTGCAGCTCGACGGCGGCCGTTTCGCTACCTCCGACCTGAACGACCTCTACCGCCGGGTCATCAACCGCAACAACCGCCTGAAGCGGCTGCTCGACCTGGGCGCGCCCGAGATCATCGTCAACAACGAGAAGCGGATGCTCCAGGAGGCCGTCGACGCCCTGTTCGACAACGGCCGGCGGGGCCGCCCGGTCACCGGTCCGGGCAACCGCCCCCTCAAGTCCCTGTCCGACATGCTCAAGGGCAAGCAGGGCCGGTTCCGCCAGAACCTGCTGGGCAAGCGGGTCGACTACTCGGGCCGTTCCGTCATCGTCGTGGGCCCCACCCTCAAGCTGCACCAGTGCGGCCTGCCCAAGCAGATGGCCCTGGAGCTGTTCAAGCCCTTCGTGATGAAGCGGCTGGTGGACACCGAGCTGGCCCAGAACATCAAGTCGGCCAAGCGCATGGTGGAGCGGCGACGGGCCCAGGTGTGGGACGTGCTGGAGGAGGTCATCAAGGAGCACCCGGTGCTGCTGAACCGGGCGCCCACGCTGCACCGCCTCGGCATCCAGGCCTTCGAGCCGGTGCTGGTGGAGGGCAAGGCAATCCAGATCCACCCGCTGGTGTGCGCTGCCTTCAACGCCGACTTCGACGGCGACCAGATGGCGGTGCACCTGCCGCTGTCGGCCGAGGCCCAGGCCGAGGCCCGCATCCTCATGCTGTCGGCCAACAACATCCTCTCGCCCGCCACCGGCCGGCCCATCACCGTGCCGTCCCACGACATGGTGTTCGGGTCCTACTACCTCACCCTCGAGGTCGACGGCGCCAAGGGCGAGGGCCGGGTCTTCCGGCACCTGTTCGAGGTGGAGCAGGCCTACGAGGCGGGCGACATCGACCTGCACGCCAAGGTCAAGGTCCGCATCCCGTCGACCAACGGCTCGGCCGCGAACGGCGACGGCGACGGCCCGGCCTACGACGAGACCGGGACCACCGCCGGCCGGCTGCTGTTCAACACCGCCCTGCCCGACGGCTTCCCGTTCGTCAACGAGCTGGTCTCCAAGAAGGGGCGCAGCATCGCCTCCATCGTGGAGGAGATCGCCGACAACTACCCGAAGGTCGACGTGGCCACCTGCCTGGACCGCATCAAGGACCTCGGGTTCCGCTATGCCACCCAGTCCGGGCTCACCATCTCCATCGACGACGTGAAGACGCCGCCGGAGAAGGCCGCCATCCTCGACAAGTACGAGAAGGAGGCGGAGAAGGCGGAGAGCCAGTTCAAGCGGGGCATCATCACCGACGACGAGCGGCGCCAGAAGGAGATCGAGATCTGGACCCAGGCCAACTCCGAGGTGGGCCGGGCCATGGACCGAACGCTGTCCACGATCGCCTTCAACCCCCTCGACATGATGGTGAACTCCGGCGCCCGAGGGAACGCGCAGCAGGTGCGCCAGATCGCCGGCATGAAGGGCCTGGTGTCCAACCCGCGGGGCGAGATGATCCCCCGGCCCATCAAGTCCTCCTTCCGTGAGGGCCTGTCGGTGCTGGAGTACTTCATCTCCACCCACGGCGCCCGCAAGGGTCTGGCCGACACCGCCCTGCGCACGGCCGACTCCGGCTACCTCACCCGCCGGCTGGTTGACGTGGCCCAGGAGCTCATCATCCGCGAGCTGGACTGCGGCACCAGCCGGGGCATCTTTCTGGGCAGCGTGCGGACCGACGAGCCGGGTAAGCGGGCCTACCTCGAGACCCGCCTGTTCGGTCGTGTCCTGGCCGAGGCGGCCGGCCCCGTCGCGGCCGGCATCGACATCGGCGACGAGGAGCTGGCCCAGCTCCGCGACGACCCGTCGGTCGACCGGGTGCGGGTCCGCACCGTCCTCACCTGCGAGGCGGAGCAGGGCATCTGCGCCACGTGCTACGGCCGGTCGCTGGCCACCCTCAAGTCCATCGAGCTGGGCGAGGCGGTGGGCGTCATCGCCGCCCAGTCCATCGGCGAGCCGGGCACCCAGCTCACCATGCGGACCTTCCACACCGGCGGCATCGCCGGTGAGGACATCACCCACGGCCTGCCCCGCGTCGTCGAGCTCTTCGAGGCCCGTACGCCCAAGGGTGCCGCCGTGCTGGCCCGCACGTCGGGTGTGGTCCGCATCGCCGACGAGGAGAACGGCCGGCGCATCACCATCATCGGTGACGACGGCACCGAGGACTCCTACAACGTCTCCCAGCGGGCCCACCTCGAGGTGTCCGACGGCGACGAGGTCCAGGCTGGCGACGCCCTCATCGAGGGCCCCAAGGATCCCAAGGAACTGCTGGAGATCAAGGGCATCCGCGAGACCCAGCAGTACCTGGTGGAGGAGGTCCAGAAGGTGTACCGGGACCAGGGCGTGTCCATCCACGACAAGCACATCGAGCTGATCGTGCGCCAGATGCTGCGCCGGGTCTCGGTGGCCGAGCCGGGCGACTCGCCCTTCCTCCCCGGCGAGCGGGTCGACTCCCGTGTCTACGCCGACGTCAACCGAGAGCTGGTGCAGTCCGGCCAGCGCCCGGCCGAGGGCCGGCCCGAGCTGATGGGTATCACCAAGGCGTCGCTGGCCACCGACTCGTGGTTGTCGGCCGCCTCGTTCCAGGAAACCACCCGGGTCCTCACCGAGGCCGCCATCGAGGGCAAGTCCGATCAGCTCTTCGGGCTGAAGGAGAACATCATCATCGGCAAGCTCATCCCGGCCGGCACCGGGATGACCCGCTACCGGGAGTTCGAGGTGGACGCTCCGGACTACGAGCCCATGCTGGGCTGGTCGTCCGACGCCGAGACCGAGGACCTGGCCGCCTGGCTGGCCAACATCGGCACCACCGCCGGTGGCGACGGCGCCGACGGCGCCGCCGCCCCGTCCTGGCTCCAGCCCCCCGAGGGCTTCGACGGCGGCGAGGCCGGCTGACCCTCTCACTTCCCGAGTAAATAAGGTCCGGATTCCGGACCTTATTTACTCGGGAACGGCGATCAGCAGCCCCCGGCGATGGTCACGTCGGTGGTGCGGGCCTGGTTGCCCCGGCCGTCACGGGCGCTGACCCACCAGGCCAGGGGCGTCCCCTCGGGTAGCTCGGCGATGTGGCGGGTGTCGGCCACCACCATGGACGACGCCTGCTCGCCCCCGGCCCAGCGCCAGTGGAGGGTGAGCACCACGTCGCTCTCGTCCTCCACCACCGCAGTGACCGTGCACCCGTCGGCCGACGCCCCCAGGTCGGGGGGCCGCTCCACTGTGCCGCCGACCCGCACTGCCGCGGCGGAGCCGTCATCCCCTGAGACGCGCACCGAGGCCCGCACCTCGCCTTCGGGCGCCTCGCCGTCGAGGCGGAGCACCTGCGACGTGCCCGGCGCCAGCCGGCCCTCGGGCGGGGTGACGTGCAGCCAGGCCACATCGGTACCGGCCTCCCACCCCACCTCGGTGCCGGAGCGGTTGGCCAGGGACACCTCCCGGATGGGGAGCTGCAGGCTGGCCGGGTCCAGCTGGAGGGCGCCCGCAACGCCCGGCACGCGGGCCAGGGCCTGCACCGTGTCCGGCACCTCGTCGCCCCCGGTGAGGACGGCGGCGCCCCCGCCTGCGGCCGCCACCACGGCGGCCAGGAC
>JBOGHQ010000348.1:0-1815 GCA_050744785.1 Acidimicrobiales bacterium
GGGCGGCCACGGGCCGGCCCCGCAGCAGGCGCTCCCCGCCGATGGCCACCAGCGTGAGGGCGACGAGGAGCACGCCCAGCACCGCGGCGGGCGCCCGGTCGGCGGTGAGGGAGCGGTACTCCAGGAAGATGCCCCGGGTGAGCGTGTCGTACTGGAGGATGGAGACGGCGCCGAAGTCCGACAGCACGTAGAGGAACGACAGCAGCCCGCCGGCGGCGGCGGCGGGCCGCAGCTGGGGCAGGATCACCCGCCGGAACACCGCCGGCGACCGGTCGCCCAGGGCCCGGGCCGCCTCCTCGAGGGCCGGGTCGGACCGGGCCAGCGCGGCGCGGGCCAGCAGATAGACGTAGGGATAGGTGGACAGCCCGAGGGCGGCGGTGACGCCCCAGAACCCGATGAGGCCGGGCACCTCCACGAGCAGGCCCCGGGGGCCGAAGGCGGCCTCCAGGGCCAGCGCGCCCACGTAGGTGGGCACCACGAGGGGAAGGGCGGCGGCCAGCCCCAGCAACCGGCGGGCCGGGAGGTCGGTGCGCTCCACCAGCCAGGCCAGCCCTACGCCGACGACGAGGGTGAAGGCGGTGACGGCCACGGCCAGGCGCACCGTCCCCCACACGAAGCGCACGACCCGGTCCGAGGCCACCAGGCCGACGGGGTCGTCGGCGCCGGCGGCCCGGATGGCGAGGTGGGCGAGGGGCAGCATCATCCCGAGCGCGACGAGCGCCCCGGCCACCAGCAGGGCCGGTGGGGTGCGGAGCCGCCCTGGCCGGGTCAGGTGAGGCCGACGTCCTTCAGCAGCTGCACCGTGCCCTCCAGGTCCCGGCCCAGCTGGGTGAGGGGCACGTCGATGGTGCGCAGCTGGCCGAGGGGCGGGAGCTCGGGGATGGGGTCCACGCCGGCGCGCAGCGGGTACTCGGAGGTCTCCTCCCGGAAGTACTGCTGGGCCTCCTCGCCGAGCAGGAAGCGCACGAACTGCTCGGCGGCGGGCCGGTTGTCGGTGCCGGCCATGATGGCCACACCGGCCACGTTCACGAACGTCCCCTCCCCGCCCTCCTGCTGGCCGGGGTAGAAGTTGGCCACGTGGGCGTCGGGGCGCTCCTTGAACTCGTTGTACAGGTAGTAGTGGTTCACCAGCCCGAGGTCCACCTCGCCCGAGGCGACGGCATCGAGGGTGGCCACGTTGTTGTCGAAGCGCTTGGCGACGTTGGCCTTGAGCCCCTCGAGGAACTGGCGGGTGCGGTCGTCGCCCACCGTCTCGCGGAGCGAGGTGACGAAGGCCACGAACGAGGCGTTGGTGGGCGGGAAGCCGACCCGGCCCTTCCACTTCGGGTCGTTGACCCCCAGCACGCTCTGGGGCACGTCCTCGGGCTTCAACCGGTCGGTGTTGTAGGCGATGACCCGAGCCCGGGCGGTGACGCCGACCCAGTGGCCCTCGGAGTCGCGGAAGCGGCTGTCCACCAGGTCCAGCAGGTCGGTGGGCACGGTGCCGAGGAGCTCCTCGAGGGCCAGCTCGCCGAGGGCGCCGGCGTCCTGGCTGAGGAAGACATCGGCCCGGGTGTTGGGCCCCTCCTCCAGAAGGGTGGGGAGCAGCTCGGAGGTGTCGGCGTACCGGACCCGGACGTCGATGCCGCTCTCCCGGGCGAAGCGGTCCAGCAGGGGCCGCACCAGGTTCTCGTTCCGGCCCGAGTACACGGTGATGCCGTCGCCGCCGTCGCCGTCGCTGCAGGCGGCCAGGGCCAGGAGGGCCAAGGCGATGACCAGACCTACGACCCGGCGGCGTCGACTGCTGTTCGGCACCCTTACATCATGAGTTAGGTG
>JBOGHQ010000349.1:0-5574 GCA_050744785.1 Acidimicrobiales bacterium
GACGAAGCGCCCGTCGGCGGTGGCATCGTGGGCCACCACCGCCCGCCACCGCGCCTCGGCGTCCACCGCGCCGACGGTACGGCAGGGCGGCGCAGCCGGCCATCCGTATCGCGCCCTCGTACCGGGGTGCCGGGCGGCGGTGGTCCGGCGCTGTGCGCACCTGGGTGGCGGCGTCCTCGGCCAGATAGCCTTGCCGGAGCCGGGCGCCGGGGCCCAGCGCCTCGGGCCCGGGCAAGGCGCTCGATCTCGGTACCCAGGGGGAACCAGCTTGGGCCACCTGGCCGAGGGCGTGCAGCTTTTCCCATCCGCCGCCACCAGAATGCCGCCCATGGTCACCTTCACGTCAGCCGACGCAGCCGCCGAGGACGTCGGCACGACGCTGGCCGGTGCCGGATTCGACGTCGGCCCGGTACGGCCTCTTCGCCGGACCGTGCTGGACACCTTCGACGGCCGGGTGGCGGCCGCCGGGTGGCAGCTCGAGCTCCGCGAGCATCCGCACCGCCAGCTGGTGCTGACCGCGCCGGGCTCGGCACCCGCCGCCCTGCCTGTCGAGACCACCCCTCGGTTCGCCACCGACCTCCCGAGCGGTCCCTTCCGAGCCCGCCTGGCACCGGTGCTCGAGGTACGGGCCCTGTCCCCCGTGCTGACCCTGGAGGGCCGGCACGCCCAGGCCGTGCGCCGGAACCGGGACGGCAAGGTCCTCGTGCAGCTGGACCTCCATCTGCAGGTTCGGGTGGAAGGGCACGACGGGGTTGCGCCGCTCTGGGGCATCGACGTCAGCGAGCTGGCCGGCTACGCCAAGGAGGGGGCCCGGGCCCGGGCCCTCCTGGCCGGGCTGGGCCTCGGCGCAGCGGCAGACATCGTCACCGCCGCGGCGGCGGCGGCTGGGATCGACCTCAGTGGTGCCCACTCGTCTCCCACCGTGCCCTTGACCGCGGCCGGGCCGGCCCTCGCCGCCTACCGCCGGGTGCTGGCCAACCTGGCCGGCACCGTCGAGGCCAATCACCAGGGGACGGTCGAGGACGTCGACCCGGAGTTCCTCCACGACCTGCGGGTGGCCGTACGGCGTACCCGGTCGGTGCTGGCCCAGTCGAAGGGCGTCCTGCCGGCCGCCGTACGAGACCAGTACCGACAGAGCTTCCGGTGGCTGGGCGAGATCACCGGACCGGCCCGGGACCTCGACGTGTACGTCATCGAGTGGGACGGCTACGTGGCGCCCCTCGGGCCGGTCGGGGCTGCCGACCTGGCGCCGGTACTGGCCCACGTCGGCCGCCGGCGCCAGGCCGCCCACACCGCTCTGGCCAAGGGGCTGCGCTCGACCCGCTACCGAGCACTGATGGCGGCCTGGACCGCGTGGGTGCGCGGCGATGAGCCCGAGGGCGGGGGCGACGACGCAGTGCGTCCCATCGGGCAGGTGGCGGCGGCACGGACGGCCCGGGCCCACAAGCGGCTCCTGCGCAGGGGGCGGTCGATCACGCCGGACAGCCCGGCGGAGGACCTGCACGAGCTGCGCAAGGACGCCAAGCGCCTGCGCTACCTGCTCGAGTGCTTCGGAAGCCTCTACGACGGCGGGGCCAGGAAGGCGTTCGTCCAGCGCCTCAAGGCCCTGCAGGACAACCTGGGCACCCACCAGGACGCCGAGGTCCATGTGAGCCAGCTGCGGGCCTTCTCCGACGAGCTGCACGGGAAGCGGGGCCTCGCGGCGGCCACCCTCATCGCCATGGGCCAGCTCGCCGAGCACCTCGACCGCCGGCGCCGGGCCGCCCGGGAGGAGTTCGCCGGGCGCTTCGCCGCCTACGACACCAAGCAGACAGCCCGCACCTTCAACGCCCTGCTCCGCTCGGCCGGCGGCGGGGGATGACGGCCACGACGGGGGGTACGCCGTCGTGAAGGTGCTGGCGACCTACAGCATCAAAGGTGGGGTGGGGAAGACCACATCGGCGGTGAACCTGGGCTACGAGGCGGCCCGGGCCGGCGCCCGGGTACTGGTCTGGGACCTCGACCCCCAGGGTGCGGCCAGCTTTTACTTCCGGGTCCGGGCCAGGGTGAGGGGCGGCAGCGAGCGGCTGGTCGGGGCCAAGGGGGAGCTGGCCGACCACGTGCGGGCCACCGACGTCGCCGGGCTGCATCTGGTGCCGGCCGACCTCTCGCTCCGCCACCTCGACCTCCACCTCGACGCCACCAAGCGACCCACCGAGCGACTGGGGTCCCTGCTGGCCCCGCTGCAGGGCCGCTACGACCTGGCCATCCTGGACTGCCCCCCGTCGATCTCCCTGGCCAGCGAGAGCGTGTTCGGCGCGGCGGGTGGCCTGCTGGTGCCGGTCGTGCCCACCACCCTGTCGGCTCGCACGCTGGACCAGCTGGCCGGGTTCCTGGCCGACCAGCCCGGCGCGCCCGGCCTGCTCCCCCACTTCACCATGGTGGACCGCCGCAAGCGCCTGCACCGAGAGCTGGTGGAGACCCTGGCCGCCCGCTGGCCGGCCTTCCTCGCCACCGTCATCCCGAGCACCAGCGCGATGGAACGCATGGGCGTGGAGCGGGCACCCGTCGCCGTCTTCGCCCCCGCCACCGCGGCAGCGCGCTCCTACCGCGAGCTGTGGGCCGAGGTGTCGGCCCGCCTGTGGCCGGCCTGAACTCGAACCCACCCCGCGCCCTCACGCCAGCCGGCGCTCCCGCCAGACCGGGCCCTCGCCGTCGGCTCGCAGGTCCAGCCGGCGCCCGAAGACCTGCTCGAACAAGGCCCGCTTCCGCCGGGCGCCCCAGATCTCGAGGTCGGAGTCGGTGGACGCCCGGACCCGCAGCTCGACATGGTCGTCGGCGATGGCCACGTCGATGCCCTCCACCGCGCCGGCGTGGGCCCGATCGAGGCCGTCGGCGACCTGGAGCAGGGCGGTGAGCATGCGCACCGCGGGCCGCTTCTCCTCGTCGACGGCGGCGTAGGGCTCGAACGACACCTTGGGCTCGCCCTGGCGGTGGTACCGGCCCAGGGTCGCCAGGATCAGCACCTCCTGGGGCGAGAAGCCGCGGAGCCGGCCGTGCTGGATCAGGTAGGCGGTGTGCTTGTGGTGACCCTCGGTGGACACGTGCTCGCCGATGTCGTGCAGGAGGGCGCCATGCTCGAGGAGCTCGCGGTCGTGCTCGTCCAGGCCGTGCAGCTCGGCCGTCCGGTCGAACAAGGTCATGGCCAGCTTGGCGACCTGGCGGCCGTGGTCCTCCCGCCAGCCGCAGCGCTGGCACAGGTCCAGCACCGACGCGGCCCGGATGACGCGGGGGTCTCCCTCCTCGGCCAAGGGGTGGCGGCCGATGGCGTCGAGCACCATCCCCTCCCGGAGCGCCCACTCGCCCACCACCAGCTCTTCGAAGCCGAACAGGTCCAGGGCGACCAGGGCCAGCAGCGACCCGGCCGGCGCCAACTCGGCCCGACGGGAGTCCAGCCCCGCCAGCTTGCGACGCTGGGCTGTGGGCAGGGACACCAGCTCCTCGTGGACGGCCTCGAGGGCGGCCCGGCCGACGTGGTGCTGGTTGATCGAGATCGGGACCGTCCCCGTCTCCTGCACGACGGCCATGCGGGCCAGGTCGCAGAGGCTCCCGCTGGTGCCGATCATCATCCGGGGCTTGAACGACGCCACCTCGACCGCGACCGGGCCCAGCACCTCCTCCATCCGTGTGCGCAACCGGCGCAGATCGCCCTGCCTGGGCGGATCGTTGCGTACCAACTCGGCCGTGACCCGAGCGACGCCCAGCTTGACGCTGGTGCCGAACACCTCCGACATGGCGTCGCCCACGACGACCTCCAGGCTCCCCCCACCCAGGTCGAGGCACAGGGCAGGGCCAGGGTCGATGAGGACGCTGGCCTGCACGGCCCGGAATATGAGGTCGGCCTCCTCCCGGCCGCTGATGACCCGCACCGACACGCCGGCCTCCGACGCGAAGCGGGCCACCAGTTCGGCGCCGTCGTCGGCCTCTCGGATGGCGCTGGTGGCGCAGGCCACGATTTGGCCGGCCTCGGCCGACTCGGCCAGCGCACGGAAGCGGCGCACCGTCTCCAGCGCCGGCTCGAAGGCCTCCTCACCGAGGCGGCCCGTACGGGCCACCTGGTCGCCCAGACGCAGCATCTCCTTCTCGCGCAGGACGGGCTCGATGCCGCCATCGCGCGTGACATCGGCGACCAGGAGGTGGAACGAGTTGCTACCGAGGTCCATCGCCGCAATGCGCACGGTTGCGAAATGTACGGCCATCGGAGGGGTGTGCCGCGCATGCCGGGTCGGGGCGAGTTCATCAGAACGCCATGCCGAGGCTCCTCAACCGCTACGTCCCTTTCACCCCCGCCCTCTACCGTCAGAACCAGTGCCCAGTCCCGGCCGGACCCACGACCCGGCCGGCGACGGGGCGCAAGGACAGTGCTCAGAAAGCTCCCACCCGGTTCGCAGTTGTTGTCGTCTCGTTCACCGGCTGTTCACCTAGAGGTGGCTTCGCCGCAAGCGGCCCCTCCTAGCGTGGCCTGCGGGTAGGTGGGGCGCAGGGTGCGTCCTGGGCCGGGTGCGGCCGGACGAGGGAGGCTCGAATGCATCGAGGAACTGGACGAAGGGCGCGCCTGCTGGCAACCTGCGTGGCGTTGGCCCTGGTGGTGGCGGCGTGCGGCGGCGACGACGACGCCGCCACCGGCGAGGAGGGCGGCACGAAGGAGCTGTCCGGCTCCATCGTGATCGACGGTTCCTCCACGGTGGCGCCAGTCAGCGAGGCCATCGCCGAGGAGTTCCGCGCCGAGCAGAGCGGCGTGCAGGTCTCGGTCGGCACCTCGGGCACGGGCGGTGGCTTCGAGAAGTTCTGCGCTGGTGAGACCGATATCTCCGACGCCTCGCGACCCATCGACGACGAGGAGAAGCAGGCCTGCGCGGCCCAGGGCATCGAGTACACCGTGCTGCGCGTCGGCCTGGACGGCCTGGCCATCGTCACCTCGGCCGAGAACTCCTTCCTCGAGTGCTTGAGCATCGACCAGATGAACATGATCTTCAAGCAGGGGGGCGCCACCACGTGGAACCAGGTGGACCCCTCCTTCCCGGCCGAGAAGATCGCCATCTTCGCCCCGGGCACCGACTCTGGGACCTTCGACTTCTTCGTGGAGGAGGTCCTGGGCGACCCGGAGGAGGGCGGCGTCGCGCCCCGGACGGACTACACGGCGTCCGAGGACGACAACACCCTCGTGCAGGGCATCAAGGGGGAGAAGAACTCCTGGGGCTACTTCGGCTTCGCCTACTACAACGAGAACAGGGACGCTCTCAAGGCCATAGAGGTGTCGGGGGAGAGCGGGACCTGCGTCGAGCCCAGCAACGCCACGGTCGAGTCCGGCGACTATCCCCTCAGCCGCCCCCTCTTCATCTACGTGAAGATGACCGCCATGGAGCGGCCCGAGGTCAAGGAGTTCGTCAGGTTCTACCTGGAGACGACCCCCGACATCATCGAGGATGTCGGCTACACCCCGGCGCCGGCCGAGGACTACGAGCAGGGCTTGGCCCAGCTCTAGGCGGGCGCCCCGCCGCTCCGGCTCCGGTGCCGGGCGGCGGGGCCCTGGCC
>JBOGHQ010000350.1:0-1507 GCA_050744785.1 Acidimicrobiales bacterium
CGGTGAGCCAGCGCACCACGACGAAGCGGCGGGCGCCGGCCGCGACCAGCGCGGGGATCGTCTCCGGCGTGACGCCGCCGGTCACGAAGACGGGCCGGCCGGTGTGGGCCTCGGCGTAGGTGACGTAGCCGGCCCCGGTGCCGGGCCGGCCCGGCTTGGTGGGTGTCGGCGACACCGGGCCGGCCGACACGTAGTCGACCGGCTCTGACCGGCTGGCGTCCAGCTCGGCCGGGGCGTGGGTCGAGAGGCCGACGATGGCATCCGGCCCCAGGATCCGCCGGGCCAGCGCCGGCGGGGCGTCGTGCTGCCCGACGTGGACGCCGTCGGCCCCCACCTCCAGGGCCAGGTCGGGCCGGTCGTTCAGGATGAACGGTACGCCCGCCTCCCGGCACACCCCGGCCGCCACCGCGGCCCGGGCCAGCAGCGGACGCGCCTCCAGGTCCTTGTCCCGCAGCTGCACCACGTCCACCCCGCCCCGGATGCAGGCGGCCAGGAACTCGGCCAGGTCGGGCCGGTCCGGCGTGCACAGGTACAGCCGGCGCGCCGCCAACTTTCCGCCCCCGTCAGCCGTTCTGGTCCCGATAGCGGTACCGGAACGGACTCGTTTTCGGGACCAGAACGGGTCGGCGGTGGGGTCAGCCACCGGCCACCGCCCGCACCAGCTCGAGGCGGTCGCCGTCGGTGAGGGCGGTGCCGGCCAGATCGGCCCGCCGCACCGGCTCCCCGTTGCGCTCGACCAGGACCCAGCGCGCCCCCAGCCCGAGCCGGTCCAGGATGTCGGCCACGGTGGCGCCGTCGTCCAGTTCCACCGCCTCGCCGTTGGCGGTCACCCGCACGGCTACTCGGCGGCGGTGGCCGCCGCCGACTCCGCCGCGGCCTTGGCCGCCGCCTTGCGCTCCTGTTTGAACTTGCGCACCAGGGCCAGGCTCTCCGGCCCCTCGATGTCGGCCACCGACTTGAACGACCCCTCGGCGCCGTACTCGCCGGCCACCTCCCGCCAGCCGGCCGGCTGGACGCCGAGCTGCTTGCCCAGCAGAGCCACGAAGATCTTGGCCTTCTGGGTGCCGAAGCCGGGGAGGGCCTTGACCCGCTTGAGCAGCTCGGCCCCGTCGGCGGCAGTGGCCCAGACGTTGGACGCCTTGTTGCCGTACTCCTCGGCCACGATCCTGCACAGCTCCTGGGCCCGGGCCGCGTTGGCCCGCGGGAAGCGGTGAAGCGCCGGCGGCCTGGCGAACACCAGGGCCAGCTCGTTGGGGTCCATGGCGGCCAGCCGGGCGGCGTCGAGCTTCGGCACGCCGAGCCGCTCCTTCAGGTTGAGCGGGCCCTTGAACGCCCACTCCAGGGGGATCTGCTGGTCCAGCACCATCCCGATCAGCAGTGCCAGCGGGTCCTTCGACAGCAGGGCGTCGGCCGCCTTGTCCTGGGCCAGGGTGAGCTTGACCACGCCCCGAGCCTACCCCCGCGCTCTGGAGTAAATAAGGTCCGGAATCCGGACCTTATTTACTCC
>JBOGHQ010000351.1:0-5012 GCA_050744785.1 Acidimicrobiales bacterium
CCCCGGAGCCGCTCCACGGCGGCGGCCAGCGTGTCGAATGGGCTCATGACCCGCCACAGGTCGCCGCCCAGGCTGCTCACGAAGAACAGCCCCACCCAGAACACGACGTAGACGACGACGGGCGCCAGGTTGGTGCTGGACGAGTCGTCGCCGATGGCGGCGGCGACCAGCACGACGGCGAAGGTGAACAGCCCGGCCAGACGGGCCAGGGCGGCCAGCGCCCGGAGGCCGGGGCCGCGGGTGTCGGCCAGCACCCGTTCGTGCGGACCGTCCTCGAAGCGGGCGGTGCGCCAGAAGGCCCCGAGGGCGACGAAGGACACCACCACCGCGGCGGCGGCGCCGTAGCCGAACATCCACTTGGGCAGCGGCAGGTCGAGGCGCCCGCCCAGCCCATGGGCCAGGATGCCGGAGAGGCCGGGCAGGATCACTGGACCACCAGCACCAGCAGGGGCCGGCCCTTGTCCTCCAGCTCCACCTCGTGCTGGCCCGGGATGGTGGCGGTCAGCTCGAGCTCGGCCGGCTGCCTCGGTCCCACCGCGCCCGTGACGTCGTAGGTGTGGACGTGCACCTCGTCGGCCACGTCGCTGGTCACCCGCAGGCGCACCTTCTCGCCCAGCCGGACCTCGTGGCGGCGCACGCCGCCGGTCACCTGGCCGGCGGCGAAGGTGACCTCGATGACCTGCACCGCCTCGGTGGTGGAGGTGGTGGGCGAGGCAGCCGAGCCGCCGGTGGTGGTGGTGGTGGTGGACGCCGTCGTGGACGGCGGGCCGGTGGCGGGCGCGTCGTCGCCGTCGTCACCGCAGGCGGTGGCCAGGACGGCGCAGAGAGCGGCCAGCGCGCAGGCGCGCCGGGCGCGGGAGCGAAGCATCGGTCCTCCTCGTTCGGGGGGGTGGGGGTCAGGCGGGAACGAGGTGGGCGGCGGGCGGTCCCCGCTCGGTGGCGGGCGAGACGGCGAGGAGGGCGGGGCGGAGGGCGGCCCGGGGCCGCAGCACCACCGAGGGCGGGGCGGCCGGCGGGCGGGCCGGTGGCGACAGCAGGGCCCGGGCCCGTTGGCCCGCGGAGCGCGCCGCCACCGTGGCCAGCACCACAACGGCGGCCATGGCCAGTTGGGCGACCAGCCCCCAGCGCAGCGACGGCTCGTGCAGGAGGTGGGCGGGGCTGTGGCCGGCGGCCAGGTGCTCAGCCGCTTCCAAGGCCAGGAACAGGCCGGACTGGGCGGCGGCCAGGGCCACCAAGCGGGGCCGGCGGGCCAGGCCGTCCCGGGCCGCGGCGACCCATCCGAGGGCCAGCACGGCCACGGCGGCGGTAAGCCAGGTGGCGGGGCGCAGGTGACCGTGGTCTCCGGCGAAGGAGGCGTCCTGGCCGGCCAGCAGGTACCCGGCAGCATGGCCGGCGACGGTCCCGACCGGGACCAGGGCGGCGGCCACGAGGGCGCGGGGCGGCAGGCGCACGACGCCAGCGTACGGGCTGGCCGCCACGAGAATCCGGCCGCCGGCGCCGGAGGACGTGCAGGGAAGCGGGTTGTGGGGTAGGGCGTCCCCGATGACGACCGAGGTCACTCCCGTGCAGCGCGTCCCCTTCAATGTCGTGGACGAGGTGGTCCGGCTCCTGGACACCGAGACCGAGCCATGGAGCATCCAGCTGGAGCTGGAGGTGGCCGCCGGCCTGGACGAGGCCCGCCTGCGGGACTCCCTGGCCCAGGCCCTGGCCCGCCACCCGATGGCCCGGGCCCGGAAGGCACCCACCGGCCGGCGCCGCGAGCGCCAGTACCAGTGGGAGATCACCCCGGAGCCCGAGGTCGACCCCCTCCGGGCCCTGACCTGTCCCGACGAGGAAGCCCTTGCCACCGCCCGGGCCGAGCTGCTCAACCGCTCGGTGCCGCTGGCCGAGTCGCCGCCCCTGCGGGTGTGGTGGGCGCGCAGGGAGGGTGGCGACGTGCTCATGGTCAACGCCAACCACGCCGCCATGGACGGCTTCGGCACGGTGCGCTTCGTGCAGTCGCTGGCCCGCGCCTATGCCGGCCAGCCCGACCCGCTCCCCGACGTCGACCCCAACGAGGCCCGCAACGTGGGCGCGGTGGTGGGCACGGACGACACGCCCACCCGGCTCCGGCGGGCCTGGTTGCTGGCCGAGAAGGCCCGCGACGCGGCGGTGCCGCCCTCCCGCATCGCCCCCGACGGCCAGGCCGACCGCGCCGGCTACGGGTTCGTCCAGGACTCGCTCTCGGAGGAGCGGACCCGCCGCCTGGTGGAGGAGGACCGCCCCGGCACGGTCAACGACGCCATGGTCGCCGCCCTCCACCTGGCCATCGCGGGCTGGAACGACGAGCACGGCACGCCAGCTGGCCGCATCGGCGTCATGGTCCCTGTGAACGTTCGACCGCCGGGCTGGCAACAGGAGGTGGTGGGAAACCTGCTCCTCCCGGTGCGGGTCACCACCCGACGGGCCGACCGCTCCAGCCCCCGCGCCGCCCTCGAGGCGGTGGCCCGCCAGACGAGGAAGATGAAGGAGGGCGGCACGGGGGGCGCCCTCATCGAGGTGCTGGGCCGGTCGCCCTCGTTCCCCCTCAGCGTGAAGGAGGCCACGTCACCGGCGCTGCGGCTCCTGGGCAACCGGCTGGCCGACACGGCCCTTCTGTCCAACCTGGGGGAGCTGGAGCCGCTGTCGTTCGGGGAGGCCGGCCCGACCACGGCCCTGTGGTTCTCGGCGCCGGCCCGCATGCCCCTCGGGCTCTCCGTCGGCGTGGTCACCACCGGTGGCCGGCTCTTCACCGTCCTGCGCTACCGCCATCCCTTGTTCGGCGACCAGGCAGCCCGCCGCTTCGCCGACCGCTACCTCGCCGCCATCGACGAGGTCATGTCGGTCTGAGTCCCGCCCACCGGCTCGGGCGGTTCGGCGAGGAGGGGCACGGTGGCGGTCCCGGCGCGCTCGGGCTTCGGCAGGCCGTCGGTCACGTGGGCCAGGCCCTCGTCGACGGCGTCGTTGAACTGCTCCGGCCGCACCAGCCAGGCGTTGTGGGCGCCGTCCAGCTCGATCCTCTTCGCACCCGGCACCGCCTCGGCCAGCTCCCGCTGCCGCAGGGGCCGGATGAGCCGGTCCTTGGCGGTGACCACCACCGCGGTGGGCACGTCCACCTCCCGGGCGAAGTCGTGGGCGTCGAAGGCGCTGATGCCCCGGCCGGCGGCGGCGATGTCGCTGGGGTCGCCCCGCCGCATCTCGGCCTTCACCCAGGACCTGTACCGGTCCAGCTCGGGGGACTCCTCCACCGCCATCCGTAGGTAGCGGTCGGCCATGCCGCCCTCGGGGGCGCCGAAGCGCAGCCCGTACTCCACCGCCGCCATGGAGCTCCAGACCACCCGCTCCCGCAGGCTGGTGCGCCACTGGATGGCGGTGGAGATCAGGACCATGCCGGCCACCAGGTGGCGGTGGTGGCGCCACACCAGCAGCGAGACCGACCCTCCCATGGAGTAGCCCACCAGCACCACGGGGCCGAGGCCCAGGTGATCGACGAGGGCGGCCGCATCGTCGGCCATGACCTCGAGGGTGAAGCGCTTGTCGCTGCGCTGGCCCCGGCCGTGGCCCCGCAGGTCGGGGGCCAGCAGCGCCCCGTAGCGGCCGGCGACGTCGTAGATGCCGCCGAACCAGTTGAGGTCGGCGCTGAGGGCCCACCCGTGGAGCAGGACGATGGTGGGACCGCCCTTTCGCCCCTCCGCCTGCCGGGAGAACATCTCCCCCCGCCCGGGCAGGTTGTCCACCCTCGCCGGTGGCAGGGGCGGCACGACAGGGTCGTTGTGCTCCTCGTCCTTGAGCCTCCGGACGAAGTGCCGGATGGCGCCCAGGTCGTGGCGGACGGAGTCGAGTTCCACCGCCGCCCCTTCTTCCCCGACCGAGGCCTCGGCATGCTCGATGGCAGAAGGCAACGGACAGCTCGACCCTCATGGAGGCCACGCCGTCCGTCCGGGCGCGCCGATCGGCTATGACAGAGGCATGCCCGACGACGCAACACCCGGCCTCGAGGTGCTGAGCGACGCGGAGTGCACCGCCCTCCTTTCCCGGCACCACTTCGGGCGGCTCGGTTTCGTGGACGGCGAGTGGCTGGCCATCCTGCCGGTGAACTACGTCTTCGAGGAGCCGACCATCGTGGTGCGCACCGGCCCGGGCGCCAAGCTCGACGAGACACCGCTCACGATGGTGGCTTTCGAGGTCGACGGCGCCGACCCGGAGGGAGAGTGGGGCTGGAGCGTCCTGGCCCAGGGCCCGGCGTTCGACATCACCGACTCCATCGACCAGTACTCGGCCGCCCTGCGCCGCCTGCCGGTGCTCCCGCAGGCTCCGGGCCACAGGCCGAACTGGCTCAAGATCACCGCGGCCCGCCTCAGCGGTCGCCGGTTCGGCACGCCGCCCGACGTCTCCTAGCCCGGCCGGCGCCCGGGCGCTGGCTCTCGCCCACCCACCGGCCAGGGGCCAATGGGCCCGACCGAGAGGACCTTCGGCCCTCGTCGACGGCGCCGCCGCCCATCACCATGGGAGTGGAATCCGGCAACAAGGAGCGCTCCATGACCGATGTCGACCAGGGCGTCTCGCTCGAAGAGCTCTCGAGGGATGAGTGCATCCGCCTCCTGGCCGCTCGGCGGGTCGGCCGGTTGGCGGTCGCCGTCCCCGACGCCGCCCCCTTCGTCGTCCCCGTCAACTACCTCGTCGACGGCGAGGTCGTCGTGTTCCGGTCCGGGGGGGGCTCCAAGCTGCGGGCCCTGCGGGGCACGCCCGTCGCCTTCCAGATCGACGACATCGATCCCCTGCGCCGAACAGGGTGGAGCGTGCTGATCAGGGGCCGCGCCTACGAGTCCACCCGCTGGGAGACCGAGCACCTCGAACTGGACGCCTGGGCGCCGGGCGAGAAGTCGCACTGGGTCCGGGTCGTCCCCGACGCCATCAGCGGGCGGCGCATCACCAGGGGCGACGGCTCCGTCGACCTCGGCGGGTACCTGTAGCGCCAGCCCGGCCGCCGGGTT
>JBOGHQ010000352.1:0-8480 GCA_050744785.1 Acidimicrobiales bacterium
GTGGTGGCACCGGCCGAGCTGGCCCGGGCCGTGCGCCGGCGCACCCGCTCCCTGGCGGTGGACGGCCAGCTCACCGGCGGGGCCGACGTGGTGGTCGACTGCGTGGGCAGCGAGGCGTCGCTGGCCCAGGCCCTCGCGGTGGTTCGGCCCCGCGGGACAGTCGTGCTGGTGGGGATGCCCGGCCCGGTGCGGGTCGACCTCACCCCCCTGTGGCAGCGAGAGGTGCGCCTGGTCGGCTCCTACGCCTACCGCCACGCCACCTTCGCCACCGCCTTTGAGCTGGTGGCCGAGGCCCGCCTCGAGCGGCTCGTCTCCGCCCTCTACCCGCTGGAGCGGTGGCGAGATGCCCTCGACCACGCCGCCGCCGCCGGCCGGCGAGGCGCCGTCAAGATCGCCTTCGACCTCCGGTCGACCAAGAGAAGGGTTCGCTGAGCCACGTGCCCCATTTCCCGAGACCACCGGATCGCAGGTCCGCGGCCGCCGCCGCCGCCGGAGGCGGCCGCTCCGGCTGCGGACAACTCCAGAAGGACAGGGGGGCGGAGGCGGCGCGAGCCTGGCTCGCCCGCCGGAGCGCGATCAGCTCGACCGAATGGAGTGAGCGCGAACGAATGAGGTCGAAGTAATGCCTCGACCGGGGTTTGTGCTGGACGTCGACCGCTCCACCCCGCCCACCCTGTTCTGGCACGGCGAGCAGTTCCGCATGGAGAAGCTGCCGGTGGGGAGCCGGGTGATCTACCCGCCCGAGCCCATGGGCCCCCTCCCCGACCCCGACGCCGCCATCCGCCACGCCCTGCTCAACCCCCTGGGCGACAGCCAGCCGCTGCCGTCGCTGCTGCGCTCGGGCATGAAGCTGACGATCGCCTTCGACGACGTCTCGCTGCCCCTGCCACCCATGCGCCGGCCCGACGTCCGCCAGCGCATCATCGAGGCTGTGCTCGACATGGCGGCCGAGGCCGGCGTGGACGATGTGGTCCTCATCGCCGCCCTGGCCCTGCACCGGCGCATGACCGAGGCCGAACTGCGCCACGCCGTGGGGGACCGGGTGTACGACTCCTTCGCCCCCGCCGGCCTGCTCACCCAGCTGGACGCCGAGGACCCCGAGCAGATGCTCCACCTCGGGACCACCGACCAGGGCGAGGACGTGGAGATCTCCAAGCGGGCCGCCACCAGCGACCTGCTGGTGTACGTGAACATCAACCTGGTGGCCATGGACGGCGGCCACAAGAGCGTGGCCACCGGGCTGGCCTCCTACCGGTCACTTCGCCACCACCACAACGTTCGCACCCTCCAGCGCAGCCGCTCGCTGATGGACCACAGGCACTCCGAGCTGCACACGAGCAACTGGCGCATGGGCCGCCACATCGCGGCCCAGGGCGTGAAGATCTTCCAGATCGAGACGACCCTGAACACCAACACCTTCCCCGACCAGTTCTCCTTCCTCATGAAGCGGGAGTGGGAGTGGTCGGCGCGGGACCGGGCCGCCTTCATGGCCGTCAGCGGGTCGCTGGACCACACGCCGGCCCGCCTGCGCACGGCCATCTTCCAGTCCATGAAGGCCCCCCACCGGATGACCAGCGTGCAGGCTGGCGAGGTGGAGGCCGTCCACGAGGTCACCGTGGCCAATGTCCACCGCCAGCAGCTGGTGGAGGTGGAGGGCCAGACCGACGTCTTGACCATGGGGCTGCCCTACATCTGCCCCTACAACGTCAACTCGGTGATGAACCCGATCCTGGTGGCCTGCCTGGGGCTCGGGTATTTCTTCAACCTCTACCGGGGCCGGCCGCTGGTGCGGGAGGGGGGCGTGCTGATCATGCACCACCCCACCCCTCCGTCGTTCCACCCCGTGCACCATCCCAGCTACATCGACTTCTACGACCAGGTGCTGGCCGAGACCACCGACCCGCTGGAGCTGGAGGCCAAGTTCGAGGAGCAGTTCGCCACCGACCCCTGGTACATCCACCTCTACCGCACCAGCCACGCCTACCACGGCGTCCACCCCTTCTACATGTGGTACTGGTGCGCCCACGCCCTCCAGCACCTGGGCGGCGTGATCGTGGTGGGGGGCGACGCCAAGGCGGTGCGCCGGCTCGGCTTCAAGCCGGCCTCGACCCTCGACGACGCCCTGGAGATGGCCACCGACGTGGTGGGGCCCCACCCGTCGGTCACCCACCTCCACGCCCCGCCCCTGCTGATCGCGGACGTGCGCTGACCGTGGGCGTGAAGCTCCCGCGCCCCCGGGCCCGGTTCCCGCTGGGCAAGCCGAGCTGGCCCGGCGGGGTGCCGCGCCCGCCGGTGGAGAAGCGCACGGGCGTCAACGCCGAGACGGCATGGGCCCGCCGCTACCCGGTACGGCTGGCCCGGGCCGTGGTGCTGGACGGCGTCACGCGGCCGCTGATCCACGCCGTGGCGGCGCCGCACGTCGACGGCATGGATCGCATCGAGACCCTGCCGGCACCGGCCATCTTCGCCGCCAACCACAGCAGCCACGTGGACACGCCGCTGGTGCTGACCTCCCTGCCAGAGCGGTTCCGGCACCGCACCGCGGTGGCCGCCGCCGCCGACCACTTCTTCGACAAGCGGTGGAAGGGCCACGTGTGGGCCTTCGCCATCAACGCCATCCCCCTGGAGCGCAACCGGGTCAGCCCTCAGTCCACCAAGCTGGCCGTGTCCCTGGTGGAGGAGGGCTGGAGCCTGATCATCTTCCCCGAGGGTGGCCGCAGCCCCGACGGCTGGGGCCAGAGCCACCGGGCCGGCGCTGCCTACCTGGCCCTCCGCACCAGGACGCCGGTGGTCCCCGTCCACCTGCACGGGACCCGCCGCATCCTGAAGAAGGGGGCCAAGGGGCCGCGCCCCTCCACCACCGAGGTCACCTTCGGGCCGCCCCTGTGGGCCGAGGAGGGCGAGAGCGCCCACGACCTGGCCGCCCGCATCGAGCAGGCCATCGCCGTCCTGGCCGACGAGCGGGCCGCCGGCCTCTGGGCCTCCCGCCGTCGGGCTGCCGACGGCGCCACTCCGGCCCTCACCGGCCCCACCGCCACCGGCTGGCGCCGCACCTGGGCCCTCGACGAGAACCGCCGCCGCACCGCCACCACCCGCCCGTGGCCGGAGGGCAGCCGCACCGGGACGTGACAGCCGGTTCCCGGCGGCCTGGACGACGGGTTCTTCTCCGGCTCACCAACACTACGTGTGGGTCAGCCGGAAAAGAAGCAGTGGCCTGGGTCGCGGCGCGGACACTGAGGCGGGCCCGGCCGGCACTGGCGCGGCTGCCCGGCGGGATACACTGAGCGGTCACAGCAGGACCCGGGGCGGTGCCAGCGCCGGCGCCTTTCTCCCCCAAACCCCCTTCAACGGAGAAGGCCGGCCCAACTTCACACCTGAGCCGCCGCACACCCGGCTCCGAGCCCACACCGAGGTCAGCTCATGCGTGCAGAACGCGATGCCTGCGGCATCGGCTTCACCGCCGACCTGCACGGACGCCCCTCCCGGGACATCGTCGAGGCCGCCCTGTCCGGGCTGGCCTGCGTGAGCCACCGGGGCGCGGTGGCCGCCGACAGCCGCACGTCGGACGGTTCGGGCGTCCTGCTGCCCATCCCGCCCGCCATCTTCGGGACCGGTCACGGAGTGGCGGTGCTGTTCGTGCGGGGCGACGACCCCCGGGCCGCGGTGGAGGCGGCCGCCGACAAGGAGGACATCGACGTGGTGGAGTGGCGCACCCCGCCCACCGACCCGTCGCACCTCGGCACGCTGGCCGGCCAGAGCCAGCCCACCCTGCTCCAGGCCGTGCTGGCCGCCCGGTCGCCCAACGGGCCCAACGGGCCCAACGAGCCCAACGGGCCCAGCCCGGAGAGCGCCGCCTTCCGGCTGCGCCGGCGCATCGAGGCAACCACCACCGGCACCTATGTGGCCAGCTGCTCGTTCCGCACCGTGTCCTACAAGGGTCTGGTGGCCGCCGACCTGCTCGGCCAGTTCTACCGGGACCTCGCCGACCCAGACTTCGTGGCCCCCTTCGTGGTGTTCCACCAGCGCTTCTCCACCAATACCCTGCCCACCTGGGAGCGGGCCCAGCCCTTCCGCAGCCTGTGCCACAACGGCGAGATCAACGCCATCGCCGGCAACATCAACCGCATGCGGGCTCGCAGCGTCCTGGGCACGGAGGCGGCCGGCCTGGGCTCGGAGGAGCTGTTCGTCCCCGTCCTCAGCCCGGAGGACTCCGACTCGGGCCAGCTGGACTCTGCGGTGGAGCTGCTGGTGCGGGGCGGGCGGGACATCCGCCACGCCATCGCCATGCTCGTGCCCGAGGCGTGGGAAGGGGCCCGCGACCTCGATCCCGAGGTCCGGGGCTTCTTCCGGTACCACTCCTGCCTGGTGGAGCCGTGGGACGGCCCTGCCGGGCTCATCTTCACCGACGGCCTCGGCGTGGGCGCCGCTCTCGACCGCAACGGCCTGCGGCCCCTGCGGTGGGCGGTCTGCGACGACGGCCTGGTGGTGTGCTGCTCGGAGGCCGGCGCCGTCGAGCTCTCCGGGCACGGCCAGGTGCGCCGCGGCCGGCTGGGCCCTGGCCAGATGCTGTTCGTCGACCCTTCCCGGGGCGTGCTGTTCGACCACCAGTGCAAGGAGCGGCTGGCCGCTGGCGCCCCCTACGCCCGGTGGGCCGCCGACGGTCTCCGCCGGGTGTCAGGCGGCCGCCCGGTGGTCGAGCCCCCCGAGGCAGGGGAGCTGCTCCTGCGCCACCTGGCCCACGGCTACACCACCGAAGAGCTGCGCATGGTGCTCAAGCCCATGGCCACCGAGGCCAAGGAGCCCACCTTCGCCATGGGCGACGACTCCCCGCTCCCCCACCTGGCCGGCCGCCCCCGCCCCATCCACCACTACCTGCGCCAGTGCTTCGCCCAGGTCACCAACCCGCCCATCGACCACCTGCGGGAGCGGCTGGTGATGAGCCTGCGCACCCTGCTCGGTCCCCGCCGGGCGCTGCTCAGCGAGCTGCCCGACGCGGCCCGGCTCATCGAGCTGGACTCGTTCTTCCTCTACCCGTCCGCCCTGGAGAAGCTGGCCTCCCCCGAGCAGACCGACTTCGCGGCGGCCCGCCTGGATGCGACCTTTCCCGTCGCCGACGGGCCCCCCGGCCTGCGGGCCGGCGTGGAGCGGCTCAGCCTGGAGGCCGAGACCCTGGTGGAAGCGGGCGCCACCGGCCTGCTGGTCATCGACGACGGCGCCGTGGCCAGGGACCGGGCCGCCATCCCGAGCCTGTTGGCCGTGGGCGCCGTCCACCAGCGCCTCATCGCCCGGGGCCTGCGCTCGGCGGTGAGCCTGGTGGTGGCGGCCGACGACGTGCGCGACGTGCACCACCTGGCCGGCCTGCTCGGCTACGGCGCCGACGCCATCTGCCCCCGCCTGGCCCTGCTCACCGTCGCCGCCGAGGCCGACTCCTCCGACGACTCCGACGTGGTGAGCGCCGAGGCCCAGGAGCGCTTCCACGCCGCCGCCGAGGACGGCGTGCTGAAGGTCATGTCCAAGATGGGCATCTCGACGGTGGACTCCTACCGGGGTGCCCAGATCTTCGAGGTGGTGGGCCTCGGTGCCGAGGTGGTGGACGTCTGCTTCGCCGGGTCGCCGGCCACCTGTGGCGGCATCGGCTGGGACGCCCTCGGCTCCGACGTCCTGACCCAGCACGCCGAGGCGCCCTGGCCCCCGGCCGAGGGCTCGGCCCGCCTGCCCAACCCGGGCTACTACCGCAGCCTGAAGAAGGGTGGCGAGTACCACATCAAGAACGCCGACGTGGTCACCGCCCTCAACAACATGAACGCCGCCCACCTGCTCCAGAAGGCCCTGCGGGCCGAGCGGGACGACCTCTACGAGCAATACGCGGCGATGGTCAACCAGCGGCCGGTCACCGAGCTGCGGGACCTGCTGGAGCTGGTGCCCAGCACCAACCCGGTGCCGCTTACCGAGGTGGAGCCGGCCACGGCCATCGCCACCCGCTTCTCCACCGGCGCCATGTCCCACGGCTCGCTGTCGGCCGAGGCCCACGAGACCCTGGCCGAGGCCATGAACCTCATCGGGGGCCGGTCCAACTGCGGCGAGGGCGGGGAGGCCCAGTTCCGCTTCCGGACCCGGGGCCAGCCCAAGGGTGACAAGAACTCCAAGATCAAGCAGATCGCGTCGGGCCGGTTCGGGGTCACGCCCGAGTACTGCGCCTACGCCGACGAGCTCCAGATCAAGATCGCCCAGGGCTCCAAGCCCGGTGAGGGCGGCCAGCTCCCGGGCCACAAGGTGAGCGAGGAGATCGCCACCCTGCGCCATACCCAGCCCGGCGTCACCCTGATCTCGCCGCCGCCCCACCACGACATCTACTCCATCGAGGATCTGGCCCAGCTCATCTTCGACCTGAAGCAGGTCAACCGCTACGCCGAGGTGTCGGTGAAGCTGGTGGCCGGCGACGGCGTCGGCACCATCGCCGCCGGCGTGGTGAAGGCCCTGGCCGAGGTCGTACACATCTCCGGCGCCAACGGCGGCACGGGCGCCTCGCCCCTGTCGTCCATCAAGCACGCCGGCATGCCGTGGGAGCTGGGCCTGGCCGACACCCAGTCCGCCCTCATGGAGAACGGGCTCCGGGACCGGGCCCGCATCCGGGTGGACGGGGGCTTCATGACCGGCAAGGACGTGATGATGGCCGCCCTCCTCGGCGCCGACGAGTTCTCGTTCGGCACCGCGGCCATGATCGCCGAGGGCTGCATCATGCTGCGGGCCTGCCACCGCGACACCTGCTCCACCGGCATCGCCACCCAGCGGCCCAACCTGCGGGCCAAGTTCACCGGGACGCCGGAAGGGGTGGCCGCCTACTTCCTGTTCGTGGCCGAGGAGGTCCGCCAGCGGCTGGCCGCGCTCGGGTTCCGCACCCTCGACGAGGCCATCGGCCGGGTGGAGTGCCTGCGCCAGCGGACCTCCGGCGACCCCCGGGCCGACACTGTCGACCTCTCCCCCATCATCACCCCGCCCTCCGACCGGTCCGCCCCCCGCCGCTTCGTGGCGGCCGTGCCCTTCCAGCGGCCCCGCTCCGTGCTGGGCGACCAGCTGGAGGCCGACGCCTTCCGCGCCGTCTGGGACGGCGAGGAGGTCGAGCTTCGCTACCGCATCACCAACCGGGACCGCACCGTGGGCGCCGCCCTGGGCGGGGCCATCGCCCTGGAGTGGGGCGGCCGGCCCCCGTCGGGCACGGCCCTGGTGCGCCTGGAGGGCTCGGCCGGCCAGAGCCTGGGCGCCTTCCTCACCCACGGCGTGGAGCTGGAGCTGGTGGGCGAGGCCAACGACTACGTGGGCAAGGGCATGGGCGGGGGCCGCATCGTGATCCGGCCCCCGGACGACGACGCCGGCGACCCCGTGCTGGCCGGCAACACCTGTCTGTACGGCGCCACCGGCGGCGACGTGTACATCGCCGGCAGCGTGGGCGAGCGCTTCGGGGTGCGCAACTCCGGTGCCAACGCGGTGGTGGAGGGCGTGGGCGATCACGCCTGCGAGTACATGACGGGCGGCACCGTCGTCGTCCTGGGCCCGGTGGGCTACAACGTCGGCGCCGGAATGACCGGCGGCGAGGCCTACGTGTGGGACCCGGGGGCCCGCCTCACCGCCCGCCTCAACGCGGCCCTGGTGACCGCGGTTCGTCCCGACGCCGAGCACGTGGAGGAGCTGCGCTGGATGGTGGAGCGCCACTTCGAGCTCACCGGCTCGCCCCGGGCCAAGTCGCTGCTGGAGGACTGGCAGACCACGGTGGCCCAGATGTGGCACGTCGTCCCGGTGGGACGGGTGCCGCGGATGGAGGCCCAGGGCGAGGGCCGGGTGGGGGCCAGCGCGTGAGCGAGCCCGAAGGGATGGTGGGTCGATGAGCCCGGTCGGCCCGGGCACGCCCCTGGAACTGGTGGAGCAGGTCTACGGCGGCCTGCCTGGCGCGGTCGCCCAGGCCCGCCGGCGAATGGGCCGGCCCCTGACCCTGGCCGAGAAGGTCCTGTCGGCCCACCTGGCCGCCCCCCACGGCCCGGCCCTGGAGCGGGGCCGCTCCTACAGCGATCTCGGCCCGGACCGGGTGGCCATGCAGGACGCCACCGCCCAGATGGCCCTCCTCCAGTTCATGACGGCCGGCCTCCCGTCGGTGGCGGTGCCCACCACCGTCCACTGCGACCACCTCATCCAGGCCCACGTGGACGGGCCCACCGACCTGGCCGCGGCCGAGGACGTCAACCGGGAGGTCTACGACTTCCTCCGCACCGTGTCGGCCAAGTACGGCATCGGCTTCTGGCGCCCGGGCTCGGGGATCATCCACCAGGTCGTGCTGGAGCAGTACGCCTTCCCGGGCGGGATGATGATCGGCACCGACTCCCACACGCCCAACGCCGGCGGCCTGGGCATGGTGGCCATCGGGGTGGGCGGGGCCGACGCCGTCGACGTCATGGTGGGGATGCCGTTCGGGCTGCGCTGGCCCAAGC
>JBOGHQ010000353.1:0-6176 GCA_050744785.1 Acidimicrobiales bacterium
CGGCGGCGCCGGCCTCGCCGCCTCGGCCGGGCTGGGCGGAGCCGCTTCCGGGGTCGGGTTGGTGACGGTCGGCGCCGCCATGGACGGCGTCGACAGGACCGACGAGACGGCCACGCCGGGTGGGAGCGACGAGGCCGGCCGGGCCGGACGGGTGGCGGCGGCACCGATCCCCACCACGAACAGCGCGATCGCGGCCGCGCCGGTCACCGCCCTCGCCCGCGTCCGGACCGTGACCACCCTTTCCTCCCACCTGGAACCTCCGGGCGGCCCCAGCACCGTCCGAGAGGAAGCGCTCCCATATTCGACGGCGGGGGGCCGATCCCTGCCCGCACCTCGCCGAAATCTGAACGAGGCCGGAAGTACCGTCGTGCCGTGACCGACGAGGAGGCCATGGGGCTGGCCCTGGCAGAGGCGGCCGAGGCCGTGCGCCACGGGGATGTACCGGTCGGCGCGGTGGCCCTCGCCGGCGACCGGGTGGTGGCCGGCCGCCACAACGAGCGGGAGCTGCGGTCCGACCCGGTGGCCCACGCCGAGCTGCTGGCCCTGCGCGATGCGGCGGTCGCCCTGGGCACGTGGCGGCTCGACGCCGTCACGCTGGTCGTCACCCTCGAGCCGTGTCCCATGTGCGCCGGTGCGCTGGTGGCGGCCAGGGTGGGCCGGCTGGTGTTCGGTGCCGCCGACCCCAAGGCGGGGGCGTGCGGGTCCCTCTACAACCTGTGCGCCGATCCCCGCCTGAACCATGAGGTGGCGGTGACGCCAGGCGTGCTGAGCGCCGCGTCGGCGGCACTGCTGTCCGAGTTCTTCGCCGCCCGCCGGGCCTGACCGGCGGGCAGCGCTGAAACGAAGGGTCGGTCAGGACCTCCCGGCCGACATGCCCACCATGGGTTGGGCCAACCTGATGGCACCGGTGGAGCCGTAGAACGGGGCATCGCCGAAGGCGAACACGCCGCCGTCGGCGGCGGTGAACCAGTAGCCGCGGCCGGAGTCGGTGGCCTCGATGCCGACCACGGGCTGGGCCAGCCGGGCCCCGCCAGTGGAGCCGTAGAACTGGGCGTCGCCGAAGGCGAACACGCCGCCGTCCCGGGCGACCATCCAGTAGCCGAAGCCCGATGCGGTGGGGGCGATCCCCATCACTGGCTGGTTCAGGCGGAGCGCACCGGTGGAACCGCGGAAGCGGGCGTCGCCGAAGGCGAACACGCCGCCGTCGGCGGCAACGAGCCAGTAGCCCTCGCCCGACGGGGTGGCCGCCATGCCCACCACCGGCTGGTTGAGCCGCAGCGAACCGGTGGAGCCGAGGAAGCGGGCGTCGCCGAAGGCGAACACGCCGCCGTCGGCGGCGACGAGCCAGTAACCCTTGCCCGACGGGGTTGGGGCCATGCCAACCACCGGCTGGGCCAGACGGATAGCGCCGGTGGAGCCGCGGAAGATGGCGTCGCCGAAGGCGAACACGCCGCCGTCGCCCGCCACCAGCCAGTACCCGGCGTTGGTGGGCGTGGTGGCCATACCCACCATCGGCTGGGCCAGGCGGATGCCGCCGGTGGACCCATGGAAATTGGCTCCGGCGAAGGCGAACACGCCGCCGTCCCTCGCCACCAGCCGGTAGCCGGCGCCGGCTCCCTCAACAGAGCGGACCACGACCAGACGGTCGGTGGTGCCCCGCATGCCCACGTTGGCCAGGCCGGCTTCGGCGACCCCCGGGTCGGCGCCGGCGGTGAGAATGCTGACGCCACCGGTGCGGCCTACCGCGGCCGCCACCATGGCGGCTTCGACCTGCTGCTCGGCATCGACGACGTAGACGATGTTGGTGGGCAACCGCCGGGATCGGGCCTCGACGGCGGCGGCCACCGACAGGGTGGGGGCGTCGCTGCCGGGCACCCGCGTGGCGCCGGGCAGCGAGGCGACCACGCCGTCGGTGACGGCGGAGGGGCCGGCCACCACGATGGTGGAGGTGATGTTCAACGACGACAGGGCGGCCGAGGTGGCGCCCGGAACGCCGTTGAGATCCACGAACAGGATGGGCACACCGAGCGACGTGGCCAGCGAGGCGGCGGCGGCTGCCTCCTTCCCAGCCGGGTTGACGATCACGGCCGTCGGGAAGGCGGCTGCGTTGGCCTGCTTCTGGGCCGCGGTGCGCTGGTCCATCACCAAGGCGATGTCGCGGGCCGTCTCCGCCGGTGTGGCGGCGCTGATCCGGCGTACCTCGGCGGTGGGCACGCCGGCCTCGTTGATGGCGGCAGCCACGCCGGCACCCAGGGCGGTGTCGTCGCCCACCAGGTAGGCGCCGACCGGCTCCAGGCGGGCCACCTCGGCCGTCTGGGCGTTGGTGAGCCGGGCCGCGGGGGAGGCCAGCAGCGGGCCCCAGTAGGCCCGGGCCAGCGGTGCCGCGGCCAAGGCCAGGACGGGGTCGGTCTCGCTGACGATGACCGGCTTGGTGACCGGTTGCGGCGTGGCACCGACGCCCTCCAGCCCACCGGGGTAGGCGATCTTGGAGAGCGTGACCGACAGGCTCGTGCGGCTGGTCTGGGGCAGGCGCTTGACCGGCACCGCCGTGGAGCGCAGGTTCAGCTTGGACAGGTAGACGTCCTGGGTGCCGGTGTTGAAGTTGCCCTCGCGGGAGTCGGTCCAGGCGATGAGGACCTCCTCGTTCCCCATGGGCGCCAGGACCGGCCCGTACCAGGTGTACCCGCCCACCCCGGTAAGCCCGACGTCGCGGTTGAGGTGACGGTCGGTCACGCGCCGGTTGGCGGAGAAGGTGAGGCCCCCGTCCAGCGAGTGGGCGTAGAAGATGTCGGCCCGCCCCCGGCTGGTGGGGCTGGTGGGGTCGTGCCGGCGGTCCATCCACACCACGTCGACACGACCGCCGGGCGCCACCTCGACCCTGGGCACCTGCTGGGCGGCACCGTTGTTGAGGCGGTCGTCGTTGACCCGCAGGGGGGCCGACCACGCCTCGCCGGCGCCCGAACCGGTGTCGAGCGAGCGCTGGAACACGATGTCGGTATCGGTCGTCGTGGGACTACCGAAGCGGTTGTCCTGGTAGGTGAGGTACAGCGTGCCGTTGTTCGGGTTGATGGCGATGCGGGGGTGGGCGCTCCCGGTGGTGGGTGAGGCGTCGAAGCGCTCCCACGTCTGGCCGAGGTCCTTCGAGCGGGCGACCTGGGCGCTACTCACCGAGGGGGTGGGCGAGCCGTCGCGCCGGTGCCACGCGATGTACACGTAGCCGTTGCGGGGATCCACCACCGGCTGGCTCGGCTCGTTGACCTGCCCGGTGCCCGGCAGCCCTGGGCCGGTGGGGCCGCCCGTGGGGGCGGTGGCCCGCACCGGCGCCAGCCAGTTCTGGCCGTTGTCGTCGGAGCGGGCCACCCACACCTCCCGGATGTCGTTGCCAGCGGAGCAGCCGCCCGAGATCACCCGGCAGCGCCAGGCCGCCACGTAGACGCGGTCCTGGCCGCCAGCGCCCTGCCCAGGGTGGACGGCCACCTGGGGCCGGATGTTGAAGGGCTGGCCGCCCTCGTTGGGATCGCCGAGGATGGCCGGCACGGCGGTGTGCCAGGTGCGGCCGCCGTCGGTGGAGCGAACCACGAGCGAGTCGTCGCCGATACCGGCGACGATGCCGCTCTCCGGCCGCTGGAACGGCCCACGGTGCGAGGAGAAGGCTGAGTAGACGTTCTGGCCGGCACCGAAGACCACGCTGGCGTTGCCGTGGGCGTAACCACCAGAGTCGAAGTTCTGGAAGCAGGGCGGGTCGGGCCAGCCGGCCGGGGCGTTGAAGTTCCCGGAATGCGACCAGGTGACCCCGCCGTCGAAGCTGGTCTTGTAGGAGCACTCGCCGTTCAGGTAGTCGACGTCCACTGACACGACGTGCTTGGGATCGGCCGGGTTCACAGCCAGCCCCGGGACGTCCCGGCCGCGCGACGCGGCGGCGTCCGAGCCCTGCCGGTAGTTCTCACCGAAGCGCAACTCGCCGACCGTCTGAGCGGGCGCTGGTGAGGATGCGACACCGAGCATGGTGAGGGTGGTGGCCGCGGCCGTCACCAGAGCAGCGACCGGCCGTCGCTTTCCGGAGGGGTGCATGAGAAGCTCCTTGGGGTGGTGGGTGCTGAGGTGCCCGGAGGCCGGGCTCAGCTCTCGGGGGCGATGCGAACGGGGGCGAAGTAGATGTCCTGGCGGCCTGTGTCGACGGTGCCGGCCTGGGTGTCGGTCCAGACCGCGAGGGCCTGCTCTCGCTGCGACACGATCCCGATGCGGCTACCGAAGTCGGCTCCACCCGGGGCCGGCGACGGCGGGCCGACGCTGGAATCGAAGAGCTTGTTGGACACAGAGACGGTGCGCCACGTGGCACCGGCATCGAAGCTGGTGGCCAGGGCCGCCGCCGCGAAGCGGTTGTCCTCGTCCTCGGACCGGTCCAGGAAGGCGATGTCGACCCGGCCGGTGGGCGCCACCGCGATGCTCGGCAGGTACTGGTGGGTGCCGGACGCGGCCGCCTCGGAGGTGACCTTGACCCGGGGCCCCCACGAGGCGCCACCATCGTTGGAGCGCCGCACGAACACGTCCCAGTCGTTGTTGGTGGCATCGGCCCACGCCACGTAGATGGCGTCGCCGGCCGGGGCTTCACCGATGGGCGAGACCGCCACCGAGGGGTACTCGGGGACGTACGGGTTGAACCGGGAGGTGGGCTTGACGGCGTCGTCCACCACCGAGACCTCCTCGAAGGTCCGGCCCCCGTCGTCGGACCGGGCCAGCACGAGCGAGAAGTCGCCCTCATGGGTGGGCCCCGACCTGCCCTCGAAGTCCACCGAGTCGTTGCCGAAGTCCTCGAACAGCACCATGAGCTCCCCCTCCAGGCCGAGGAAGGGCGTGGCTGCGCCAACCCGGGCCCGGTCGCCGGAGACCTCAACGGGCTGGCCGAAGGTGGCGCCCGAGTCCGTGGACGTCGCCACCACCACGGGGTTGGGCGGGGGGCCGAAGCCGTTGGTGATGGACTCCACCGCGTTGGTGGCCTGGACGAAGCTGACGTGGATCGTGCTGCCGCTCACCACGAGGCGGGGCTGGTAGCCGTACGGACCGGACGCCTTCGTGGGGGTCGCGAAGCTGGCCCCCTCGTCACCGGAGCGGGCCACCCACACGCCGGTGGGGTTGTTGTCGGGGTCGGACATGGTGAGGAAGGCCACGTAGAGCGTGCCGGCCGAATCGAAGGCGACGTCGGGGGCGAAGGCCCGGACCTCACCGGCCGGGAGAGGCAGCTGGGTGTCGTCCCAGGTCCTCCCCCCGTCGGTGGAGCGCTGGATGACCGCCGAGAGCTGCGGCCGGTCGACACGAGCGGCCACCACGAGGGTGTCGGGGTCACTGGGCGAGGCCACCACGGCCGGTGAGTTGTGGGCGGTCAACGAATCGGCCCCCATGTCCGTGATGGCCGTGGGAGTACCGGCCGACACCTCCATGCGGGGCGGGTCGTCGTCATCGGTGCTGACAGCCACACCCACGCCCACCAGCACCAGGCCCAGTCCCGCCGCCGCCACCAGGGCGGCGGTACGGCCGCTGCCCGAGCCCCCGGGCGACCGCCTCTGTGTCGAGGAGACAGTGTCAGGATCAGTCTTCACCGCTCGACGCTCCTTGTCCGCGACCCACGTCGCTTACGTCAATGAGAGCGCCGCCCAGGGAACACACCGCCGGTTCCCAGCACGGACCACCCCCAGCCGCCGCCGCGGCACGCACCGCCACGGCCTACCCCAGTCGTTCCTGTTCCTGCTTCGGACCTACGTGCGGAATCCTTGCACCTTTGTGGCCATGGTGCAGGGAGCCTTGCCACTTCCTCTCACTGAACATGACGAAGGGGCAGCCCGCAGGCTGCCCCTTCGGTCAGTCGGTTGTGCCGGTGTGATTACCGGCGAGCCCGGGCCGGGGCCTTGCGGTCGCGGCGGGTGGCCAGCACCAGCGCCGAGGCGCCGAGGGCGAGGACCAGGCCCACGCCCACCAGGGCGATGGCCAGGGCCGGCGACCCGCTGGAGTCGTCGGACATGCTCACCATCACCGAGCGGCGGGCTGGCGACGAAGCCGGGGCCGTCTCGGGCGCCGGGGTCACCGCCGGCGCGGGCTCGGCGACCGGTGCCGGTGTGGCCTCGGGGACCGGGGCGGCGGCCGGAGCCGGAGCGGCCGGAGCGGCCGGAGCGGCCGGAGCG